>JAIXXW010000188.1 GCA_027490555.1 Comamonadaceae bacterium
ACCTGGTCCACATAGCGGCGCAGGATGGGCGACAAATACGCGTCCACCACCGTGGTGTCGCCCCGGCTGACCAGCTTCATCATCGGGCTGGTCTGGTGCGAGGTGCTGACCTGGGTGAAGCCCACTTCGCGCGCCAGGCGTGCGGCCGCCTGCTCGTGCGCGCTGTGGCGCCAACCGTGCATGAACACCACCGCCACCGAGCGCAGGCCTTGGGCATGCCAGTGCAGCAGTTGGCTGCGCAGCTGCGCCTCGTCCAGCGGCTGCAGCACCTCGCCGTCCACCGCCACACGCTCTTGCGCCTCGACGACCGCGCTGTACAGCAGCTCCGGCAGCACGATCTGGCGGTCAAACAGACGCGGGCGGTTTTGGTAGGCGATGCGCAACGCATCGCCAAAGCCCCGCGTGGTCACGAGCAGCGTGGCTTCGCCCTTGCGCTCGAGCAGGGCGTTGGTGGCCACCGTGGTGCCCATCTTGACGCATGCCACTTGGTCTGGCGTGACCGGCTCGCCGGCTTGCAGGCCCAGCAAATGCCGAATGCCGGCCACCGCCGCATCGCGGTAGTGCTCGGGGTTGTCGCTCAGCAGTTTGTGGGTGACCAGCTGGCCGTCGGGGCGCTTGCCCACAACGTCGGTGAAAGTGCCGCCCCGGTCGATCCAGAACTGCCAGCGCTGCTGGCCCGGGGAGGCGGTGGTGGAATCGGTCATGAAGTCCTCATCAAAAACTGGCGCATCTTCAGGCTGCAAGCGCCCCACTCACAAGGAAGCTGCGGCCCGGGCCGCCTGGTCGTACATGCCCGAGAGCACCCGCAGCAAGCGGGCCAGCTCGCCGATGTCGCGGTTCAAGCCGGCGTCGGCCTTGAGGGCGTCGATCAGGCAACTTTCCCGGATGTCGCGGTAGCGTTGCACGCATTGGCGTCCCGCTTCGGTGGCCGCGTAGGTCACGTCCTTGCCATTTTTTTGGGACACCACCACACCCAGGCCCTGCAATTTTTTCAGGGCGTAATTGACCAGGTGCGTGTCTTCGATGTTCATGATGAAACAGATGTCGGCCAGGCGCTTGTCGCGGGCGCGGTGCGTGACATGGTGCAGCACCAGCACATCGAGCGGCGTCAGATCCTTCAGACCGGCGGCGCTCATGCAGTGGATGATCCAGCGGTGAAAGGCGTTGCCCGCCACGATCAGGCCAAATTCGAATTCGCTCATTTCGGCGCTGTCGGGCGACACCAGATGCGCCGACGAGACGATGGGGCTGGCGGCGGCCGTGTTCGAAGACTTGGGGCGTGGCATGGGCAGGGGTCGGTGGACGAGGTGGGAAAGTCTATGCTCGATATCGACAATTTACCAACAATTTGTTGACATCAAGGGAAAACACCGATCACGGATCGCCGCCACCGTGCCTACAGTCGATCACTGACAGATGCACCCGATGCACGCTCAGCGCGGGCACCTTTCTTGCACTGCCCAGTGAACCGTTCATTCCATCTTTCACAGGAGTTCTCATGCAACGTCGCACCCTTCACCTCAGCCTGCTGGCCGGCCTGCTCGCTGTTTCCGGCTTGGTCTCGGCCCAGACCCGCTGGGACCTGCCCGCCGCCTACCCCGCCACCAACTTCCACACGGTCAACATGAACCAGTTTGCCGCCGATGTGGACAAGGCCACGGCGGGCCGGCTGAAAATCACGGTGCACGCCAACGCGTCCCTGTTCAAGGCGCCCGAGATCAAGCGCGCTGTGCAGGGAGGTCAGGCCCAGCTGGGCGAGATCTTGCTGGTCAACTTCCAGAATGAGTGGCAGCCCTTTGGCGTGGATGGCCTGCCCTTTTTGGCCGACAGCTATGACGAGGCCATGAAGCTCTACAGGGCCCAAAAGCCGCTGCTGGAAAAGAAACTGGCCGAGCAGGGCATGCTGTTGCTGTACTCGGTGGCTTGGCCTCCGCAAGGCATCTACAGCAAGAGGCCGATCAACAGCGTCGCCGACCTGAAGGGGATCAAGTGGCGTGCCTACAGCCCCACCACCGCCCGCATTGCCGAGCTGATCGGCGCGCAACCCGTGACCGTGCAGGCGGCCGAATTCTCGCAGGCGCTGGCCACCGGCGTGGTCGAATCGACCATGACTTCGGGCGCCACCGGTGTGGACAGCAAGCTGTTCGAGCACCTGAAGTTCTATTACGACGTGCAGGCCTGGTTGCCCAAGAATGCGGTGATCGCCAACAAGCGCGCCTTTGATGCGCTGGACAAAGCCACCCAGGACGCTGTGCTCAAGGCCGCAGCCGAGGCCGAAACCCGGGGTTGGGCCGAGTCACGCAAAGTCAACACCAGCACCCTGGAAATCCTCAAGGCCAATGGCATGACGATTGCACCGCCATCCGCACAGCTCAAGGCCGACATGAAAAAGGTGGGCGACACCATCATGAAGGAGTGGCTGGACAGGTCTGGGGCCGAAGGCAAAGCCATTGTGGACGCCTTCAACCGCTGAGCCCATGCGCCGCCTGTTGAATGCCATCTATGCCAGCACCGCCGCCCTGGCGGCGCTGTGCTTGTGTGGCCTGTTGTGCATGGTGCTGCTGTCCATCGTGAGCCGGCAGCTCCATTTCCATGTGCCGGGCACGGACGCCTATGCGGGCTACCTGATGGCCGGCGCGGGTTTTCTGGCGCTGGCCCACACCTTGAAGCGGGGCGAACACATCCGCGTCACCCTGGTGCTGGGCTTGTTCCAGGGCAGCGCCCGCCGCAGCGTGGAGATTTTCAGCCTGGGGCTGGCCAGTCTGCTGGCCGGTTTGTTTGCCTTCTACAGCTGTCGCCTGGTGTGGCAATCCATCGAGTTTCACGACATCTCCACCGGCAATGACGCCACGCCCCTGTGGATCCCGCAATTGGCCATGGCGCTGGGGACAGTGATTTTTGCACTGGCCTTTGTGGATGAGCTGGTGCTGGAAATCCGGGGCGACAGGGCGGCGAGCGCCAGCGGCGAGTCGCTGCGCAACGAATGATTGGCCATGAATGACTTGATGATCACAGGGCTGCTGGTCCTGACCTTGTTTCTGATTCTGGGCAGTGGTGTCTGGATTGGCCTGACGCTGTCCGGCGTGGCCTGGATCGGGATGCAGCTGTTTTCGGCTCGCCCTGCCGGCGACGCCATGGCCGTGACCGTCTGGGGCTCGGCTTCGAGCTGGACCCTCACGGCCCTGCCGCTGTTCATCTGGATGGGTGAAATCCTGTTTCGCACCCGGCTGAGCCAGGACATGTTCAAGGGTCTGGCCCCCTGGATGCAGGCCTTGCCCGGTCGCCTGCTGCACACCAATGTGGTGGGCTGCGCCATCTTTGCCGCTGTCTCCGGCTCGAGCGCGGCCACCTGCGCCACGATTGGCAAAATGACCTTGCCCGAGCTGCAAAAACGCGGCTACCCCGAAGACATGGTGATCGGCACCTTGTCCGGATCCGGCACCCTGGGTCTGTTGATCCCGCCGTCCATCATCATGATCGTGTACGGTGTGGCCGCCGATGTCTCGATCGCCCAGCTCTTCATCGCCGGCGTCTTGCCGGGCCTCTTGCTGGCCGGTCTTTTTTCGGGCTACATCATTTACTGGTCGCTGCGGCACCCGGAGCAGATTCCGCCGCGAGACGCGCCCATGAGCTTCATGCAGAAACTGCAGGCATCGAGCAGCTTGATCCCGGTGGTGCTGTTGATCACTGCCGTTCTGGGCTCCATCTACACCGGCCTGGCCACCGCCACCGAAGCGGCAGCCGTGGGCGTGGTCGGGGCCTTGGTGCTGTCGGCCTTGCAGGGCTCCATGAGTTGGGCGGTGTTCAAGGACGCCTTGATGGGGGCCACACGCCTGTACTGCATGATCGCCCTGATCCTGGCCGGGGCCGCCTTCCTGACCCTGTCCATGGGCTACATCGGTCTGCCACGCCATCTGGCCGAATGGATCGGCGGCCTGGGCCTGAGCCCGTTTGCGCTGATCATGTCGCTGATGGTTTTTTTCATCCTGCTGGGTTGTTTTCTGGACGGCATCTCCATGGTGGTGCTGACCATGGGCGTGTTGATGCCCACGATCCAGAAAGCGGGCATCGATCCGATCTGGTTTGGCATCTTCATCGTGTTTGTGGTGGAGATGGCACAAATCACCCCGCCGGTGGGCTTCAACCTGTTTGTGCTGCAAGGCATGACTGGCAAACAACTGCCCTACATCGCCCGCGTCTCCATGCCGATGTTCTTCCTGATGGTCGGCGCGGTGCTGCTGATTTATTTTGTGCCCGGCATCGTGACCTGGTTGCCCACACAGATGAAACTCTGACGGCCCGGCTCGGTTCATCCCCTATGATTCAAGCCCTCCCCCAAGACGGGTTGCTCCTGGGGTCAGCAAGGATTGTTTGTGTTCAAAAATGTGATGGTTTACCGCATCGGCGAGGGCTTTTCGCCCTCCCTGGCGGATGTGCAGGCGGCCCTGGAGCCGATGGCGTTTGTGGAGTGTGGCGCCAGCCAGGACAAGTCGATCGGTTGGGTACCGCCCCGTGGCCAAGCGCATGGCCCCCTGGTGGAATCGGTGGCCAGGCAATGGCTCATGCAGCTGGTGATCGAGTCCAAGGCCGTGCCCGCCAACGTGGTGCGGCGCAAGGCCGATGAACGCATCGCCGAGATCGAGGCGGCCACCGGCCGCAAGCCCGGCAAAAAGGAAAAACGCGAGCTGATGGACGATGTGCGGTTGGCGCTGCTGCCGCAAGCCTTTGCCCGCCAGGCCACGGTGCGGGTGTGGATGGACCTGGACAAGCGCCGCCTGGTGCTCAATGCGGGCAGCCAGGGCAAGGCCGACGAGGTCGTGTCGGCGCTGATGAAAGCGATGGGTGGCCTGTCGGTGTCGCTGATCCAGACCGTCACGTCCCCGCAGACCGCCATGGCGCAATGGCTGCTGGCGCCCACGCCCGACGAATGGCCAGCCGACTTCTCCATCGAGCGCGAAACCGTGCTCAAGTCCAGTGGCGAGGATGCCGCCAGCGTGCGCTTCACCCGCCACCACCTGGCCAACGACGATGTGCGCAAACATGTGCAGGAAGGCAAGCTGCCCAACCAGCTGGCGCTCAGCTGGGACGGCCGCGTGGCCTTTGTGCTGACCGAAGCCCTGCAGCTGAAGAAAGTGCAGTTCCTTGACGGCGTGATGGACGAATCGGGCACCGACCAGAATGAGGACCGCTTTGATGCCGATGTGGCCCTGAGCACCGGCCTGCTGGGCCCCTTGATCGACAGCCTGATCGAGGCCTTGGGCGGAGACATGGCCCTGGGCGCGGCTGGCCCCGCCCTGGATGCCGTCCCGCCGTTTTGACCCTGACCCCGCAAGCGCCAGTCCAGCCCCATGCTCACAGTGATCGCGATATGCCTTGGCGCTTGTGCAGGCGCCCTGGCGCGCTGGCAGTTGGGCCTGTGGCTCAACCCGGGCAGCGCCAGTGCAGGCCTGCTGCCCTGGGGCACGCTCGCGGCCAACCTGATCGGTGGCTACCTGGTGGGCGTGTGCGTGGGCGTGTTCCAGCACTTGCCCGAGCTGGACCCGGTCTGGCGGCTGGCCCTGGTGACGGGTTTTCTGGGCGCCTTGACCACGTTTTCGAGTTTTTCTGCAGAGGTCGTGGCCATGCTGCAGCACGGCCGCTATGCCCTGGCCCTGCTGACCGCCAGTGCGCACCTGTTCGGTTCGCTGGCGCTGACCCTGTTGGGCCTGAAGACGGTGGCGCTGCTCTGGGCGCGTTGATCCGCACAAGGCCCACTCGGGCATGCCGAACAACCGTTTTCCCAAAGGCCCATTGGCCGGGGCCTGAAGCGAACGCGACCCCTGCGGTGATAGAGTGACGGCGGGTGCTGCATGGATGTTCATGCATCAGGTTGGGTGAAGGTCGGGCCGCCTCACCGCACGGCTTCGGCCGTCGGAGTCCTCTTGATGAACCACCCCTTCCTGCCCTGGATTGCTGCCGCCATTTTCGCCCTGGCAGTTTTGCACACTTTCAGCACCAAATACTTCGAACACCTGGCCCACAAGCACCCGCGCCATGCCGGCGTATGGCATCTTTTGGGCGAGGTCGAAGTGGTGTTTGGCCTGTGGGCCATGGTGCTGGCCATCGCCCTGTTCGCATTGGCAGGCAAGACGTCCACCCTCGAATACCTCGAATCGCGGAACTTCACCGAACCGCTGTTTGTGTTCGCCATCATGGTGGTGGCTGGCACACGCCCCATCCTGCAGGTCTGCGGCCTGCTGGTGCAGCAGATCGCGCGCCAGACGCCATTGCCCACAGCGATGGTCAACTATTTCCTTTTGTTGTCGGTGGTGCCCTTGCTGGGCTCCTTGATCACCGAGCCGGCCGCCATGACATTGGCCGCCCTGATGCTGCGCGACTCGGTGTTCTCGGCCAGGGTCAGTGAAAAACTGAAGTACGCCACGCTGGGCGTTCTGTTTGTCAACATCTCGATTGGCGGGACGCTGACCCCCTTTGCCGCGCCGCCCGTGCTGATGGTGGCGGCCACCTGGCAGTGGGATTTGGCCTTCATGCTCAAGACCTTCGGCTGGAAAGCGGCGGTGGCTGTGGTGCTCAATGCCACCGTGGTGACACTGCTGGTGCGGCGAGAACTGCTGGCCCTGGGTGAACCGACGGCTGCGCGCATGACGGTGCCCCCCATCGTGGTGGGGGTCCATTTGGCCTTTCTCCTGGGCATTGTGCTGTTTGCCCATCATCCGGTGGTGTTCATGGGGCTGCTGCTGTTCTTCATTGGCTATGCCTCGGCCTATGCCGCACACCAGGACCGCTTGATCCTGCGCGAGGCCTTGCTGGTGGCCTTCTTCCTCGCTGGCCTGGTGGTCCTGGGTGGACAGCAGTCGTGGTGGCTTCAGCCGCTGCTGATGGGCCTGAGCGCCGATGCCGTGTTTTACGGCGCCACGGCATTGACGGCCATCACCGACAATGCCGCGCTGACCTACCTGGCCTCGTTGGTGCCGGGCCTGAGCGACGAATTCAAGGTGGCCATCGTGGCCGGAGCGGTGACCGGTGGGGGCCTGACCGTCATCGCCAATGCCCCCAATCCCGCAGGCGTGGCCATCCTCAAGGGCAAGTTTGACGAAGGGGTCGTCCATGCAGGCAAGCTGTTCCTGGCGGCCCTGCCGCCAACGCTGGTGGCCGCGATGGCGTTCCGGATGCTCTGAGCCCCCGTGGCTTGCCCGCTGCCGATGGCAGCAGTCCTGCAGGCCACGCGGATGAAGCGCCCGCCCTTCATCCCCAGCGGGCCCGGTCCTCAGCCGCCACCGCGCTGCATGGTCAAATCAAAACGCTTCATGAAGTGCTGGCGAGCATCTGTCTGTACCCCCTCGAACGCGAACTGCACCTGAAGCCGCGGCATGCGCAGCAGCGCGATCACGCGCGGTGGCAGTGGCTGCCATTGCAGCTGCAGCTGCCCGTCTGCGATCTGCACGTGTGCCTGGCCAGCACCCAGCACCCAAGCATGGTCGCCCACGGCGCGCGGCAGGGCCGTCAGCCATTCGGTTTCGGTGGTGGCCATGTCGCGCGCGAAGCGCTCGGGGTAATGGGACTGCACGGTGCGGGTTGCAGCGAGCGCTGACCTCAACCGCCCGCCACGGGCGGCCAGATGGCCAGCACATCGCCTTCGGTCAAGGTGGTGCTGTCCCGGGCGTCGGGGGCGATGTATTTACCGTTGACCAGCACCAGGTGCACCAGCTTCGGGGGCATGCCAAAGGGTTCGATGATCTGGCTGATGCTGGCCTCGGGCGCCACATCCAGCACCAGCTGGTTGCTGCGTCGGGCTTCGGCGGGCAAATAATCGGTCAGGGTGGCAAACAGCTTGAAGGTGATGTTCATGCGATGGGGGTCAGGTCAAGGGCCGACATTCAGCGGCGACGGGCATCGGCCGCCCCACTCCAGCGGCCTTGGCCCTGGGCGCAGTCCAGGTAGGCGTCCACCAGCAAGGTGGGGTCGTGCATCAGCCGGTCTTTCCAGTGGCCCAGACGCACCTGGCCTTCGACCAGGCCGCGCATCACGCCCACATGCTCGGTCCAGCCCACGCTGTTGCAGCCGATCATCACATCGTCCTTGAACTGCAGGCTCAGGTGACGCCCGGCGGCTTTGTCGGTGAGCACCGCCGACTGACCACCGGCCACCCCCTCCCAGTTGCCAAAACTGGTGGAAATCAGACCCAGGGTGTCGAGCACGTTGATTTGCGTGACCCCCTGAAGCGAGGTCTTTTGACCCAGCATGTTGAGGGCGGCCACGCGCGCCTGCTCGGCCGCATTGGGCTGGATGGCGCTGACGATGGTTTTGCCGCTGACCTTGTCAAAAGCTTCGGCGCAGTCGCCGGCGGCGTAAATGCCTGGCACATTGGTTTGCAAGTGCTCGTCGGTCAACACGCCTTGCAGGCAGGTGATGCCGCTGTCTTTCAAAAAGCCGATGGCCGGACGCACGCCCGTGGCGCTGATCACGAGATCGGCCTCGACCGTCTGGCCGTTGGACAGGCGCACCTGCAGCGCGGCTTGGGCATCGTCCGAGGCCAGGCCCACGGCCGAGGCCAGCTTGCCGAGCAAACCTTTTTCGGCGCCGGCGCTGATGGCCTCGACCTTGGTGCCCGTGAACACCCGCACGCCCTTGGCCTCACACCAGTCGCGGATCATGCCGCCGGCCACCGGGCCCATCATGCGCGGCACCATGCGGTCGCCCATCTCCACCACGCTCAGTTGCACACCCCGGGCCGCCAGCGCTTCCATGATGATGCAGCCGATGAAGCCAGCGCCCATCTGGAGCACGCGCGCACCGGGTTGGGCCAGCGACTGGATGGCCCGGGCATCGGCCAGGGTCCAGCACGGGTGCACACCGGGCAGGTCCATGCCCGCGATCGGCGGGCGCACCGGGTGCGAGCCGGTGGCGATCAGGAGCTTGTCAAATGCGAGCGACTGGCCGTTGTCCAGTTGCACCGTTTTGGCAGCCGCATCGACCCGGGTGGCTTTGGCCTTGACCTGGGTGATGCGCCAATCGTCAAAGTGCGCGTCGCTTTTGCGCAGGTAGGTGCCCCGCTCGTCGATGTTGCCGATCAGCAGGTAAGGTATCGCCATGCGCGAATACGGCGCATCGGGCTCATCGCCCACCAGGGTGATGGTGTCGCGCGGGGCGTGTTTGCGCAGGGTCTCAGCGGCGATGACACCGGCGGGGCCTGCGCCCAAAATGACATGGTGGGTCATGAAGAGGACTCCAGAAACAGGCAGCGGCCCGCAGGCCGCTTGAATTCCTGTAGAAGCCCCCTGTGGCGACCACTTCGCGAGCAGGGGCCCGCTCCTACAGGGACAAGGTCACAGACCCAGACGGTCCTTGGTGGCCGATGTCGGACGGCCTTCACCATCCCAGCCACGCGCCTCGTAGTACTTGGGCAACATCTCGTTCAACTTGCTGACCATGCCTTTGCCGGGGCCGGTTTTGGCGGCTTCGGTCATCAGGCGCTTGGGCAGGTTGTCGTCGGCCTTGGTGAAACCGGCGGCGTTGTTGAACTCGCGCTCCATGTTCCAGATGCGTTCGCCAATGTGAGCCAGGTGTTCCATCGTGAATTCTTCGCCACAAGCGGCTTGCACTTGCGGGGCCACGTCGGCCAGCGTCCAGGCGAAGCTGGTGAAGACACAGATGCCCGCAGAGTCAAAGGCGGCGGTGGCGTCCTGGAAGGCCTTGACCAGCTCGGGCTTGCCTTCGTGCTCGGTGGGCTCGGTCTTGACCGGGATGCCCAGCACTTCAGAAGCGATGGTGTAGCCGCGCAGGTGGCAGGCACCGCGGTTGGAGGTGGCATAAGCCAGGCCAATGCCCTGGATCACACGGCCGTCATAGGCGGGGAATTCCTGGCCCTTGACGCTCATCGACAGGTCGGGGTGGCCGTACTTGGCGGTCAGGCGCTTGGAACCCAGGCCGATTTCCTTGCCAAAACCAATGCCCTTGGCCGTCATGTCGGCCAGCTCGCACAGGGCCTTGGCCGAACCAAAGGGTGCCTCGATGCCGATCTGTTCCTTGGTCAGCACGCCCATCTCGTAGAGCTCCATCACCGCGCCAATGGTGGCGCCGAAGCTGATCGGGTCAAAGCCTTCCTCGTTGCAAATCAGGTTGGCGTACTGCAGCGCTTCCAGGTCATTGACGCCATTGGCCGCGCCCAGGGCCCAGGCGGCTTCGTACTCGAGACCGCCGGAGGCACCCCAGTATTCGGGCTTGTTCTTGACCGAGAAATGGCCTTCGTCGATCTTGCTGATGCGGCCGCAGGCAATGGTGCAGCCGAAGCAGGCCTGGTTGGTCACCAGGTGTTTCTTGCCATCGGTTTCACGCGGCGTGGCCATGGCTTCTGCCGAGATGTCCTTGGCGCCTTCGAACTGCACATCGCGGTGGTTGCGGGTGGGCAAGGCACCGACTTCGTTGATCACGTTCATCAGCACCTGGGTGCCGTAGGTGGGCAGGCCCTGGCCCGTGACGGCGTTGTCGGCCAGCACTTTCTTGGCGGCTTTGGCCGCGGCCATGAAGGCTTTGGGGTTTTGGATATTGCCCACGCCCTTGGTGCCGCGCACGGCGATCGCCTTGAGGTTTTTGCTGCCCATGACGGTGCCCACGCCCGAGCGGCCAGCCGCACGGTGCAGGTCGTTCACCACGGCGGCGTACAGCACACCGTTTTCACCGGCCTTGCCGATGCTGGAGACGCGCAGCAGCGGGTCTTGCAGGCTGGACTTGAGGATTTCCTCGGTCTTCCAGACGCTCTGGCCCCACAGGTGCCCCGCATCGCGCAGCTCGGCCACGTCGTCGTTGATGTAGAGGTACACCGGCTTGGCCGAGGCACCTTCGAAAATGACCATGTCCCAGCCGGCCATCTTCAGCTCGGCACCCCAGTAGCCGCCCGAGTTGGAGCAGGCGATGGCGCCGGTCAGGGGGCTCTTGGTGATGACGGTGTAGCGGCCACCGGTGGAGGCCATGGTGCCGGTCAGCGGGCCGGTGGCCCAGATGATTTTGTTGTCGGCCGACAGCGGATCGACCTTGGGGTCGACTTCGTTGATCAGGTATTTGCTGCCCAGACCGCGCGAGCCCAGGTAGGCCTTGGCCCATTCCATGTTCAGCGGTTCGGAGGTGACGGTGCCAGCCGTGAGGTTGACGCGGAGGATTTTTCCAGCCCAAGACATGTTGATGCTCCTTGTGGGTGGGGGATTAAGCGGCAGTGGGCTGGTTGCCCAGCTTGTCGGCCCACTGTTTCATTTTGTCGATGCCGGTCCAGTTGGCGTCGACGAAGGTGATGGCACCGGTGGGGCAGGCATCGGCACAGGCCGGATCGCCGCCGCACAGGTCGCACTTTTGGACCTTGCCGGTTTCCTGCACATAGTTGATGGTGCCGAACGGGCAGGCGATGGTGCAGACCTTGCAACCCACGCAGGTGGACTCGTTGACCACCTTGGCGCCGGTGGCCTTGTCCACCGTGATGGCTTCCACCGGGCAGGCGTGCAGGCACCAGGCCTCGTCGCACTGGGTGCAGGTGTAGGGGACTTTTTTGCCGGTGTGGTGGAAGTCGAACACCTTGATGCGCGATTTGGAGGTGGCGTAGGTGCCGTAGTTCTCGAAGGAACAAGCCATTTCGCACTGCAAGCAGCCAGTGCATTTGTCCGGGTTGATGTGCAGGACTTTCTGCATGGAGGTCTCCTGTGAGGTGACGGACTTCTCAAGCCCGTGCTTATGAATCAAAATGCATAGCCATTGTTGGGGATCCGCCCAGCGAAGCGCTACGTATTAACCCTAGGTTTAGCAGGGTTGTCCTCACAAATTCTCAGCTTGATACACATCTGACATGTCCCTGACTGCCCAGCCCAGCGACCGCCTGCAGCGGATTGAACAAGCCCGTGAAATGGTTTTGCACCAGGGTGGCGCGCCCCTGGACGGTGGTCTGTCGCCCTGGATTGCGCAGTCTTGGCAGCGCTGCCTGCACATGGGCCTGGAGCCCGGACAGCGGGTCGGCTTCGAAGCCGTTTCGGCCCCGCACATGCGCCGCGTCCAGGAGGCCAGCCGTCCGCTGGTGCAGGCCGCCCGGCCGGTGCTGGCCGATTTGGCCCGGGCCATTGCCGACATCCGCTATTTCGCGATCCTGACCAATGCCGAGGGCATCGTGGTCGATGTGCAGGGCACGGTGGACCGGCAAGACCCGCGTGCGCAGGCCATCGCCCGCGTGGGGGTCGATTTGTCCGAAAAATCCGTCGGCACGACGGCCATCAGCGCCGCCCTGAGCGAACTGCAGCCGGTCTGGTTGCACCGGGGCGAGCATTTTTTCAAGGACAACGGCGTGTACAGCTGCGCAGGCGCTCCGGTGTTCGGCCCGGACGGGCTGTGCGCGGGCATGCTGGATCTGACGGGCATCGAAACCACCGAGCGCCCGGCCCTGAAACACCTGGTGCGCCGCTCGGCCCGCAGCATCGAAAACAGCTGGCTCTTGTCCACCCCGCATGCCCTGGTGCTGCGGCTGAACTGGCCGGGCAACCAGCCTGGCGACGATGGCGATGGTTTGCTCACGCTGGACGCCGATGGGCACATCGTGGGCGCCAACCCCACCGCACGCCAGATGCTGGCGCTGCCCCCGGAAACACGCGGTCACGCGCTGCATGCCAGCGATGTGTTCGCCTCACCCTGGGAAAACCTGTTCGACGCGACCCGCCACCCTGGCCAGGCGCAAGAATGGCCGCTGTGGTCAGGCCTGCGGCTGCAGGCACTGGCCCTGCGCCCGGGCGCTGCCGAACCGCCACCGAGCCGCCAGGGTTTCGCAGCGCCGCCTGCCGCCCCCAGACCCCTGAAGGACGCGCAAACCGAGATGATCCGCGCCGCCGTGACCCAGGCCCGGGGCAATGTCGCCGAAGCCGCACGCGCTTTAGGCATCAGCCGCGCCACGGTCTACCGCAAGCTGGGCTTGCCCAAGCACTGATCACTTGCCCGCGTTCGGGAAAAACAGCTGCTCGCCGCCGATCTTGTAATCGGCGATCACGCCCTGGCCTGCGGCCGAGGTGATCCAGTCCACAAACTTTTGGGCCTCGGCCTGTTTGACATGGGCGTGCCTCGCGGGGTTGACCACCATCACACCGTACTGGTTGAACAGGCGCTGATCGCCCTCCACCAAAATCGCCAGGTCGGCCCTGTTCTTGAAATTCAGCCAGGTCGCTCGGTCCGACAACACATAGGCCCCGGTGGACGCCGCGATGTTCAAGGCCGGGCCCATGCCACAGCCGCATTCGCGGTAGCCCTTGCCTTTGGCCGGCTCGAGGTTGGCCATTTTCCAAAAACGCAATTCGGCCGCATGGGTGCCACTCTTGTCACCCCGCGAGACGAAAGCCGCTTGGGTCGCTGACAACCTGGCCAAGGCCGCCACAATGTCTTTGCCTTTGGTGGCAGCGGGGTCGGCCTTGGGGCCGATCAGCACAAAGTCGTTGTACATCACCGGCAGACGCTTGAGGCCAAAACCATCGGCGACAAATTTTTCTTCGGCCACCTGGTCGTGCACCAAGACCACGTCGGCGTCTCCCCGGCGCGCCATGTCCAGTGCCTGGCCCGTGCCCAGGGCCACGACCTTGACATCGATCCCGCTGGCCTTTTTGAAGGCGGGCAGCAGGTGGGCAAACAGGCCCGATTGCTCGGTGGAGGTGGTGGAGGACATCACGATGGACTGGGCCTGCGCCCAGACCGAGGTGGTGGCCCACACCGCGCACAACAGGACGCGACGGGTGATGAAGGTTTTCAAGGTCATGCCAGCTCTCCTTGGACAAAAGCATGGGCGGCCAGGCTCTGCGCCGCCAAGACGTGGGGGTTGAAAAAATCGGCCACAGGCAGGTCGGCCAGCACACGCCCGCCTTCGAGATAGACCACGCGGGTGGCCAGGCGCTTGACCTGGCCCAGGTTGTGGCTGGCCCAGACCAGGGTCAGCGCTGGCTGCCCGCTGTTGGCGAAATCGGCCATCAAGGCCTCGACCTCGCGTTTGGCATGCGGGTCCAGGCTGGCCGTGGGCTCATCGAGCAGCAAGACATCGGGCTGGCGCGCCCAGGCGCGGGCCAAGGCCAGGCGCTGCTGTTGCCCGCCCGACAACTGGCGGCCGTTTTGTCGGGCCACAGACTGCAGGCCCACGCGCGCCAGGGCCTGCAGCGCCAGGGCCTGGGCTTGTCGCCAGCGCAGGCCCCGGGCGCGGTCCAGCCACAAACCCAGCGCCACATTGTTCAGGGCCGAGAGCCTGAGCAGGTGCGGCCTTTGGAACAGCATGGCCTGCCGGATACCCGGCGCTTGCAGCACCTGGCCTTGCGTGGGTGGCAGCAAGCCATGCAGGGTGCGCAGCAAGGTGCTCTTGCCCGAACCATTGGCCCCGACCAGGGCCACGCGCTCGCCCGCCGCAATGCGCAGGTCAACGCTGCTCAAGGCCGTCTGCGCCCCCAGTTGCACGCTCACCGCGTCCAGGCCGATCTGCGTCGCCGTCATGAACGCAGCCCTTCCAAAGCCTGGACCCTTGGGGCCCCTGCGTGCCGGCGCTCACCCCAGCTGCGCAGGCCGGCCACGAGCACATGGAGCAGCAGCACCACCGCCAGCAAGACCATGCCCAGGCCCAGCGCCATGGGCAAATCGCCCTTGCTGGTCTCCAGCGCAATGGCGGTGGTCATCACCCGCGTGAAACCATCGATGTTGCCGCCCACAATCATGACCGCACCCACCTCCGAGATGGCGCGGCCAAAGGCCGTGACCCCGATCATGAGCAAGGCCAGCCGCTCATCCCAGGCCAGCAACAGGCCCCGCACCCAGGGACCGGCGCCCAGCGAGGCCCACTGCTCGCCATGCTGGCGCTCCACATCTTCGACCACCTGGCGCGTGAGCGCCGTGACCACCGGCACCACCAGGATGAACTGGGCCAGCACCATGGCCTGGAAGCTGAACATCCAGCCCAGAAAACCCAAGGGCCCGGAGCGCGACAGCAGCAGGTAGACCACCAGCCCCACCACCACCGAGGGCAGGGCCAGCAAGGTGTTGAGGGCCACCAGCACCCCTTCACGCCCCCTGAAACGCGACACCGCCAACCAGGCGCCCAGCGCCACGCCCAGGCCATAGGCCAGCAGGCAGGCGGTGGCACTGACGGCCAGGGACCGGGCGACCACCACCCACAAGGCAGGATCGAAAGCAGTGACGAGGTGCAGCGCCGTCAGGACGCTGTCGGAGAAAGTGTTCATGACCAGCTGAGAATGCTAGAGGACAAGCACCCTGCAAGGCATGAGGGGTGTCCACTATGAAACGCTTTGCATAAGGGGCCCTGCGCCATGAAAAAAGCCCGGCGAACCGGGCTCTTCCTGGGACTGAAGCCGTTATTTCTTGCCCGCCTTCATCTCGGCTTCCAGGGCCTTGGCAGGGTCCTGGGCGGACGGTGCATCGGCCGCAGGCTTGAAGTCATCCATCGACACCGGCTGGTCTTCGTCCTTCGCATCGCCTTCGCGCTCGAGCATCTGCTCGAAAGCCGCGTCGGCATCGATCTTGGTGCCTTCCTTGATGCCGCCTGTGACCAGATTGGGGAAGGCGATGATGGCCGCCACCATGATCAGCTGCAAGACGATGAAGGCAATCGAGCCCTTGTAGATTTCTGCGGTCTTGACCGAGGCAATGGTCTGCCCCGTGATCCGGTCCTTGTAATCGTTCTTGGGCGCCACACTGCGCAGGTAAAACAGCGCAAAACCAAAGGGCGGCGTGAGGAACGAAGTCTGCAAATTCATCGCCACGATAACGCCGAACCAGATCATGGCCTGGTCGGCCGTCATGCCCGGCACCAGGCCCGGCAGGATTTTCTCGGCCACAGGGGCCAGGATCGGGATGACGATGAAGGCGATTTCAAAGAAATCAATGAAACAGCCCAGGATGAAAATCAGGATGTTCACCACGATCAGGAAACCGATGGCGCCACCAGGCATGTCCTTGAACAGGTTTTCCACCCAGAAGTGGCCATCGGCCGCGTTGAAGGTGAAGCTGAACACCGTGGAGCCGATCAAAATGAACAACACGAAGGAGGCCAGCTTGGCTGTGTTCTCCAGCGCCTGGTTCATCAGTTTCTTGTCCAGGCGCTTTCTGCTGACGGCCAGGATCAGGGCACCCAGGGCCCCCATGGCCCCGCCTTCTGTGGGGGTGGCCACGCCCAGAAAAATGGTGCCCAAGACCAGGAAGATGAGGATCAGGGGCGGCATCAGCACAAAGGTCACCTGCTCGGCCAGTCGGGACAACAAGCCCAGGCCGGTGATCCGGTTGACGATGGCCAGGGCCAGGGCCACCAAAGAAGCCACGGTCATGGACATGATCACCATCTCGTCGCCAGGCGACTCCTGGGTGCGGTCCAACCAGGCGGCCATGATGGCATCGTGGGAGCTCGCCCAGGCGTAGCCCACGGCCGTGCACAAGAGAAGGAGAACCATCAAGGACACATGGCCCGATTGGCCATTGGGCTCACGGTAGATGCGGGCCTCGGGTGGCAAGGCGGGCACCATGGCCGGCTTGAAAATCGCCACCCCCACAATGAACAAAACATACAAACCCACCAGCAGCAGGCCGGGCAGCAAGGCACCGGCATACATGTCCCCCACCGAGCGGCCCAACTGGTCGGCCAGCACAATCAGCACCAAGGAAGGCGGAATGGCCTGCGCCAGGGTGCCCGAAGCGGTGATGGCCCCGGTGGCAATGACACGGCTGTAGCCATAGCGCAGCATGATGGGCAAGGAGATCAGGCCCATGGAAATCACGGCCGCGGCCACCACGCCGGTGGTGGCGGCCAACAAGGCCCCCACCAAGATCACCGCGATGGCCACGCCACCGCGCACCGGACCAAAGACCTGACCCACGGTTTCCAGCAGATCTTCGGCCATGCCCGATTTCTGCAAGATGATGCCCATGAAGGTGAAAAACGGGATGGCCAGCAAGGTGTCGTTTTGCATGATGCCAAAAATCCGCAGCGGCAAGGCCTGGAACAGGGAGGGCGGGAACAGACCGGCCTCCATGCCGATGAAGCCAAAACCCAGTCCGCAGGCGGCCAGGGCAAAGGCCACGGGGAAGCCGGTCAAAAGCAGCACCAACAAACCGGCGAACATGATGGGCACAAAGTTCTGTGCCAGAAAAGTCGCTTCCATCACCGAGCTCCTTGCGCCTGCTGCGCGATTTTTTCAAGTTCCAGCATTTCCTTTTCTTCGTCCGACATGGTGCTTTCGGACGACAAGGGGTCTTCCGCCGTGCCGGTCAAAAACGCCAGGCGCTTGATCAGCTCGGACACGCCCTGCAGCATGAGCAAACCAAACCCGAGGGGCACCAAGGCGTAAACCGGCCACCGGATCAGGCCACCCGCGTTGGACGACATCTCCCCGGTGTTGAAGGCCTGAACGAACAAAGGCCAAGACAGGTAAATGCACAAGAAACAAAATGGGAACAGCGCCAACACAATGCCGCCCACATCGATCCAGTTGCGGGCACGCGCGCTGAGCATGCTGGAAATGAAGTCAATGCGCACATGGGAGTTTTTCAGCAAACCGTAACCGGCGCCCAGCAAAAAAACACCGGCAAACAGGTACCACTGGATCTCGAGCAAACCGTTCGAACTCACGTTGAAGGCCTTGCGCACAATGGCATTGGCCGCGCTGATGAGCGTGACGATCAAGATCAGCCAGGTGGTGAATTTGCCAACCGACTGGTTCAATCGGTCAATGCCGAGTGATATTTTCAACAAAAAAGACATGCGTCCTCCAGAAAAACTGGCGCGATTGTAAGTCTGTGTTCATCTGTTACCGATGAAGGCCGTGAAAACCCAAGTTGATATTTTTGCAGCCCGGCTTGAAAGCCCTTCAAACAGGCCCGCAGATGCAAGTCACTCGCTCCGGCTGGGCCGGGCTGATCTGAATTGCCACCAGGGCAGCATGCTGCGCAAGGACTGGACCTGGCCGGTCAGGGGCGTGGCCCGGTAGCCCGCCAGGCTCTGCATCCGGGCCTGCCAGGCGGGGCTGGCCAGCAGCTGCCGCAATTGGACCAGGGCAGGCGTCTCCAGCGCCGAGGCCAGGCACACCAGCCAGTAATGCTCTTGCTGCAGGGGCACAAAGTCCAGGCCGTGGGCATGGGCCGCATGGGCGATGCCCAGGCCCACGTCGGCCTGACCTGCTGCGATGCGGGCGGCCACCGCCGAATGGGATTGTTCTTCCGGCCCATCGCCCCCCAGAGACGAGGGCGAAAGGCCTCTTTCCTGCAAAGACTGGTCCAGCAACAAGCGGGTGCCGGTGCCGAGGCTGCGGTTAACAAACCGCAGACCGGGCTGGAACAGGTCGCCCCAATCCTGCAAGCCCCTGGGGTTGCCCCTGGGGACCATGAAACCTTGTTCGCGCTGGGCAAAGCCGATCAGCTTGTGCTGACCCGGTTGCAGCAAGGGCTTGTAGGTGCGGGCCACCAGCGACCGCGCATCAGGCTGCCAGGGCGCGTGAAAACCCGCCACATGGCAGCGGCCTTCGTTCAGGGCGCGGATCGCATCCACACTGCCCGAAAAACGCAAATCCAGGTGCAGGGCCATCTCGGCCGCCTCTTCCCGCAGCATGACCAGGGCGTCGTCGTGGCTGGCAAAAATCGGCAAGGCCAGGTGGGTGGGGTCAAACGCCACCGCAAAGGTTTTCTCCAGATCGGCCTGCAAGGCGCTGATTTGCGGCAAAAGCCGGGCCTGTGCCTGGCGCTCGGCCCACAGCAATTTGTCGGCAAAACCGCTCAGGCGTGCGGCCTGCCCCTTCTCCCACAGGATCAAGGGCTGACCGAGGGTTTGCTCCCAGCGCTTGAGCTCGCCCCAGACATGGCGGTAAGACAGCCCCAAAGACTTGGCGCCTGCACCGATGGAGCCGGCATCGCGCACGGCTTGCAACAAGTCCATGAGCGGGTTGCGCAAGGGACTGTGGCGATGGCGCAGCGATTCGCCCCCTTGGGGTGACCATTGGTAAGAAAGTCCGATGCGCTGCATGGTGTCGAGTGTGCACGATGGCCAGCCGGATGGTCAGCCCCATGAAAAAAGGCCCCGAGGGGCCTTTTTTCTGTCGCGCCAAAGGATTACAGCTTGGCCGATTGCATGTAGCCGTCGAAACGCGCTTCGGTGAAGCGGAACCACTGGTTTTGTTCCCGACGGAAAGCGGCGTAATCGTCGTAGATTTTTTTCCAGTTCGGGTTGGACTGGCGCAGCTCTTCGTACAGGGCCATGGACTGCTTGAAGGCCTCGTCCATCACCACTTTGGGGAAAGGCAGCAACTTGACACCGCCGGCCACCAAGCGACGCAGCGCTGCGGGGTTGCGGTTGTCGTAACGCGCTTGCATTTCGGTGTGGGCGTAAGAAGCCGCGGCTTCCACGATGGCCTGGTTCTCTTTGGACAGGGCGTTGAAAGCGGTCTTGTTGATGTAGAAGTCCAGCTGTGCGCCACCTTCCCACCAGCCAGGGTAGTAGTAGTTCTTGGCCACTTTTTGGAAACCGAGCTTCTCGTCGTCGTAAGGACCCACCCACTCGACGGCGTCGATCGTGCCTTTTTCCAGGGCTTGGTAAATCTCGCCGCCGGGAATGTTCTGGGGCACAGCGCCCATGCGGGTCATGACCTTGCCAGCGAAGCCACCGACGCGGAATTTCAGGCCCTTGATGTCATCCAGGGACTTGATTTCCTTGCGGTACCAGCCGCCCATCTGAGCGCCAGTGTTGCCGCCAGGGAAGTTCACGATGTTGTATTTGTCGTAGAACTCGCGGAACAGCTTCATGCCGTTGCCGTCGTAGAACCAGGAGGTGAGCTGGCGGCTGTTCAAACCGAAAGGAATGGCCGTGCCCATGGCGAAGGTGTCGTCCTTGCCGAAGAAGTAGTAAGGGGCTGTGTGGGCTGCTTCCACGGTGCCTTGCTGCACGCCATCGACCACGCCAAAGGCGGGCATGAGTTCACCAGCGGCATGGACCGAGACCACAAACCGGCCACCGGACATGGCATTGACTTTTTCGGCAAACACTTCGGCCGCGCCGAAAATGGTGTCCAGCGCCTTGGGGAAGCTGGAAGCCAGGCGCCAGCGGATGGCGGCCTGCGCGTGAACTGCTGGTGCAGCACCCGCAGCCAAAACACCGGCGATACCAGCGTTTTTAATGACGGAACGACGATCCATTGAAGAACTCCTTGTGAAAAAATAATTCCGATCAACAGTGTTTTTGGAACGATCAGAAGCGGCTATTGTAGGAAGTCCAATTCCTCCGAGACGTGCGGGTTTACCCTTTTAAAAAATCATTATTTTCAAAAGGCTTTCGCCCTGCCTGAAATACCAACCAAAGACATCCGGCCAGGGCGACATCCGATTCAGGCAGGCCAGCGTTGGCGCACGGCGCGCTCGATGCCCTCGGCGTCCAGCCCCTGCAAGGCCAGCAACTTGGCCGGGTCGCCGTGCTCGATGAACTGGTCGGGCAAGCCCAGGTGCAGCAGCGGACGCACCAACTGCAGCGACTGCAGGGCCTCGCCGACCGCGCTGCCGGCTCCGCCCATGACGCAGCCCTCTTCCACCGTGACGAGGTGCGTGTGGCTTTGCGCGATCTGCGCCAGCAAGGCCACATCCAGCGGCTTGACCCAGCGCATGTTGACCACCGTGGCGTTGAGCGATTCCGCAGCCTGCATGGCCGGGGCCAACAAGGTGCCGAAAGCCAAGATGGCGACCGTGTCCCCCTGGCGCGTGATGTCACCCTTGCCAAAGGGCAAGGTGTCCAGATCGCGCCCGGGCACAGTCCCGACACCGGCACCGCGTGGGTAGCGCACGGCCACCGGGTGGTTCTGGGCGAAGGCGGTGCTCAGCAACTGGCGGCACTCGCGCTCGTCGGCAGGGCAGGCCAGGCTCATGTTGGGGATGCAGCGGATGTAGGCGATGTCGTAAGCCCCCGCATGCGTGGCCCCGTCGGCCCCCACCAGACCGGCCCGGTCCAGGGCGAACACCACCGGCAGGTTTTGCAGCGCCACATCGTGGATGAGCTGGTCGTAGCCACGCTGCAAGAAGGTGGAGTAGATCGCCACCACCGGCTTGAGGCCCTCGCAGGCCAGGCCGGCGGCAAAAGTCACCGCGTGCTGCTCGGCAATGCCCACGTCGTAGTAGCGCTTGGGAAAACGCTGGTGAAAGGCCACCATGCCCGAGCCCTCGCGCATCGCGGGGGTGATGGCCACCAGACGCAGGTCGTGTTCGGCCATGTCGCACAACCATTGGCCAAACACCTGGGTGAAGGTCGTTTTGGCGGGCGTGGCCGCCGGCACCAGGCCCACGCTCGGGTCGAACTTGCCGGGACCGTGGTAGGCCACCGGGTCGGCTTCGGCCTTGTCGTAGCCCTGGCCTTTTTTGGTGACCACATGCAAAAACTGCGGGCCGTCCAGGTTCTTGATGTTCTCCAGCGTCGGGATCAGCGATTCCAGGTCGTGACCATCGATCGGGCCGATGTAGTTGAAGCCGAATTTCTCGAACAAGGTGGCGGGCACCACCATGCCTTTGGCAGACTCTTCCAGGCGCTTGGCCAGTTCGAACAACGGCGGGGCGTTTTTCAGAACGTTTTTGGCGCCGGCTTTGGCCGCCGAGTAAAAACGCCCGCTCATCAGCTGCGCCAGGTAGCGGTTGAGCGCGCCCACGGGGGGGCTGATCGACATGTCGTTGTCGTTCAGGATGACCAGCAGCTTGCACTCTTCGACACCGGCGTTGTTCAGCGCCTCAAACGCCATGCCCGCCGTCATCGCGCCATCCCCGATCACGGCGATCGAATGCCGCGATTCGCCTTTTTGGCGCGCCGCCACGGCCATGCCCAGGGCCGCCGAGATGCTGGTGGAGGAATGGGCCGTGCCAAAGGTGTCGTACTCGCTCTCGTCGCGGCGCGGAAAACCCGACAAACCGCCGAACTGGCGCAAGGTGGGCATGCGGTCGCGGCGGCCCGTCAGGATTTTGTGCGGGTAGGTCTGGTGGCCCACATCCCAGACGATGCGGTCTTCGGGGGTGTTGAAGACGTAATGCAGCGCCACCGTCAGCTCCACCGTGCCCAGGTTGGAGCTCAGGTGCCCCCCAGTTTTGGACACGTTGTCCAACACGGCATGGCGCAGCTCGTCGGCCAGGCGCGGCAGGTCCTGGCGCGGCAAACGGCGCAGGTCGGCAGGCGAATCGATGTTTTGAAGCAGGTCAGTCATATGTCAATGGTTTCTTTGTACCACCATGTCGGCCAGTCCACGCAGTGCCCCAAGACGTGCTTCGGGCAAACCACTGTCGGCCAAAGCCTGCATGGCTTGGCCCGCCAGGGCATCGGCGTAGGCCTTGGCCCCGTCCAGCCCCATCAGGGCCACATAGGTCGGTTTGTCGGCGGCCTCGTCCTTGCCCGCAGTTTTGCCCAAGGTGGCCGAATCGGCCGTCACATCCAGCACATCGTCCACCACCTGAAAGGCCAAACCCAGGGCCTCGCCAAAGCGGATCAGTGCCGCTTGGACCGCCACCGGCACGCCGCTCACGCAGGCCGTGCCCAGCTGCACGCTGCACAACAGCAGGGCCCCGGTTTTGAGACGGTGCATCTGGCGCAGCTGCGCTTCGTTCAGACGCCGGCCCACACTGGCCAGGTCGATGGCCTGACCGCCTGCCATGCCCTGGTAGCCTGAGGCGCGCGCCAGCAAGGCCACGCAGGCGGCCTGGACCGCAGCGGGCACGCTGGCGTCCTGGGGGGTGAGGAACTCGAAGGCCAGGGTCTGCAAGGCATCGCCCGCCAGCAGAGCCTGGGCCTCGCCGTACTGCACATGCACCGTGGGTTTGCCGCGGCGCAGCACATCGTTGTCCATGCAGGGCATGTCGTCGTGGACCAGCGAATAGGCATGGATCAACTCGATGGCGCAGGCGGCGTTGAGCGCGGCCGGCCCCCCGGCCGCATCGCCCGCCGCCTCGGCCGTGGCCAGCACCAACAAAGGGCGCAGCCGTTTGCCGCCGTCGAGCACGGCGTAACGCATGGCCTGCCCCAGATCGGCCGGAGAAGCGGCCTCGATGCCTGCCGACAAGGCCTGCTCGATGCGCTGCAGGTGCGGTTGCATCCAGGCCTGCAGGTTCAGTCCGCTCATGCGCCGCCCCAGGGCTTGAGCTGTCCGCCGTCGAGCACCTGGATCTGGTCCTCCACGGCTTTGAGCTTGTCTTTGCAAAAAGCCAGCAAGGCTGCTCCCCGCTGGTAGCCCGACAGCAGCTGGTCCAGGGGCATTTGCCCCGACTCGAGCTGGCCCACCAAGGCTTCCAGCTCCGACAGGGCCGCTTCATAAGTGGTTGGCAAGGGCGCAGCCTGTGCTGGGGCGGTGTCGGTGGGGTCAACCTGGGGCATGGTGTGTTCCGGCGAAAAAATCCAATTTTAGGCTTTCTGTCATATCCTGGCTGACAGTCGGCCCTGTCAAGTCTACAAGACGACTTCGCGGGCATGGTCACCCTGTCAGCACGGGGCCACAGCCCTGATTTTTGCGCCATGCGCCCGTTGGTGCCCCAAAACACCGACCCCCAGGGTTAGAATGCATGTCCTTTGGCAGGGCTTCCCTGTCTTTTTTTGCGCCGATTTCTTCGGATTCAGCGCTTTGTCCCTGCCCCTTCATAGGGGGAGTCTCTAGGTCAGGTCACCCATGTCTGATTTAAGTCTTCAACTGCAGC
>JAIXXW010000248.1 GCA_027490555.1 Comamonadaceae bacterium
CACCACGATCTGGTGGCCTGCGCGGGCCCATTTGGCCACGCGCTTGGCGACATTGCGGATGCGCTCGGTCGAGCCCATCGAGGTGCCGCCGTATTTGTGAACGATCAAAGCCATGTGTAATGTTCAGATGAAAAGGGAACCGGGCAACACGCAAAAGGGCGATGGCTTGTTGGGCCCGGGAAAACCCGCAATTGTAACCATTGGCCTGACGGTTTCTTGACCTCCCGCAGCGCTGGCACGCCGCTTGTGGCGTCAATCAGGCCCAGCCTGCGACGGCGCGCTGTGCCAGGACAGGTGGGGGCCTTGCCGGGTGACATGGCCCAGACCGACCTTGAGGTGCAAACGGTGGCCGCGCGTGGTGCAGGCCTGCAGCTGGTCCAGCAGCTCGTTCAACTGCGCGGTGCTGGGGATGGTCTGGTGCTGCTGACGCAGCCAATGGCGCAGCACCAAGGCCTGGCGGGCACGGCCGAGTTGCTGCACGGCTGCGATGCGCGGGGGGACACCCACCAGCAACAGGTCTTGCTCGGCCACCTCGTTCAAGACGTCCTGGGCCTGGGCGATGTGCGAGGCGCTGCGGGCAAAGGTGTCGCGAAAACCGGGCAAAGCCCGATCCAGGGCGGGCAGCACATGGGCCCGAATGCGGTTGCGGGTGAATTGTTCGTCGCGGTTGCTCGGGTCCTCGATCCAGCTTTGGCCTTGGGCTTGCAACCACTCGCGCAAGGCAGCACCGGGCAGACGCAGCCAAGGGCGATGCCAGTTCAGTCCCCAGCGCTGCCCATGGGCCGGCATGCTGGCCAAACCCGGCAGACCCGCGCCTCGCGACAGGGCAATCAGCAAGGTTTCGATCTGGTCATCGGCGTGCTGCGCGAGCGCCACATCGTGCACATCGGGCCATTGGGTCTGCAGCGCTTCAACCAGGGCCAGGTAGCGGGCCTGACGTGCGGCATCTTCGGGGCTTTGGCCCGGGCGCGCTGCTGCATGCACCCGACGCACGGCCAGGGGCACACCCCAGTGTGCACACACCGCCCGACAGTGGGCCTCGAAGTCGTCGGCCGCCGATTGCAAACCATGGTGGATGTGCACCGCCCTCACCTGCCCTGGCCAACGTTGGACACAGGCCAAGAGCAAAGCCGTGGAGTCGGCGCCACCACTGAAGGCCACCGCCAGGGGCAAGCCTGGACGGAAATCAGCCAGAGCCTGCGCGGGATCGGGCTGCATGAAAAAAAGCCAGGGTCAGGCCAGGCGGGCTTATTTGTTGGCCTTGGTGTCGGTGAAGCGGCCGTAGCTGTTCAGACGCTCGTAGCGCCGCTCGAGCAGTTCCTTGGGCTTGAGATCCGCCAGCTGACGCCAGGCTTCTCCCAAAGCCCGCTTGAGGAAAGCCACCATCTGTTCGGGGTCACGGTGGGCCCCGCCCACAGGTTCATGGACAATTTTGTCGATCAGGCCGAGCGCCTTGAGGCGGTGCGCCGTGATGCCCAGGGCATCGGCAGCGGTCTCGGCTTTTTCACTGGTTTTCCACAAAATCGAAGCACAGCCTTCGGGGCTGATGACCGAGTAAACCGAGTACTGCAGCATCAGCACCTGATCGGCCACCGAAATCGCCAAGGCCCCGCCCGAGCCACCTTCGCCAATGATGGTGGTGATGATGGGCACTTCCAGTTGTGCCATCTCGAAAATGTTCCGGCCGATGGCCTCGGACTGGCCACGCTCTTCGGCATCGATGCCCGGGTAGGCGCCAGGCGTGTCGACAAAGGTGAAGACCGGCAACTTGAACTTCTCGGCGGTCTTCATCAGGCGCAGGGCTTTGCGGTAACCCTCGGGCTTGCTCATGCCAAAGTTGCGCAAAGCACGCTCCTTGGTGTCACGCCCTTTTTGCTGACCCAGCACCATGCAGGCCTGGCCATTGAAACGGGCCAGCCCCCCCACGATGGACAAGTCGTCGGCGAAGTGGCGGTCACCATGCATCTCGACGAAGTCGGTGAAGATGCCCTTGATGTAATCCAGGGTGTAAGGACGCTCCGGGTGGCGGGAGATTTTGGTGACCTGCCAGGGGCTCAGGTCGCTGTAAATGTCTTTGGTCAGTTGCAGGCTTTTTTTGCTCAGCTGCTCGATTTCCAGGGTGATGTCCACCGCCGACTCGGTCTGCACATAGCGCAGCTCTTCGATCTTGGCTTCGAGTTCGGCCACCGGTTGCTCAAAGTCGAGAAATGTTTTTTTGACCAAGTTTGACTCCTCAATTCATGACCGGCTGGACCAGATGTCCAGCCTCAATAGGCGACGGGCACGGGGTCCAGCGAGCGCCAAATATACCAAGTTGCCACCGTGGCATAGGGACTCCAGGCCTGGGCCACCTCCCTGGCATCGCTTCTGCTGACGGGCTCGCCTGAAAAATAATTCCGGCTGATGCCGTTGATCAGGCCCACATCGTCCAGTGGCAGGACATTGGGCCGCAGCAGATGGAAGATCAGGAACATCTCGGCCGTCCAGCGGCCAATGCCGCGGATGGCCACCAGTTCCTCGATGATGGCCTCGTCGTCCATGTCTTGCCAGGCCTTGACATGCACAGCGCCAGAGCTGAAATGCATGGCCAGGTCCACCAAGTACTCGACTTTGCGGGCCGACAGACCGGCCGCGCGCATGTCATCGACCTTGAGTTTGAGGACCGCAGCCGGCGTCAGGCGCTTGGGCAAGGCCGCAAACCGGTCCCAGACCGACTGGGCGGCCTTGACCGAAATTTGCTGCCCGACGATGGAGCGCGCCAAGGTCACAAAGGCATCGCCCCGGGTTTCCAAAATGGCATCGCCAAACTGGGGGATGAGCTTTTTCATGACCCGGTCTTTTTTGGCCAGGTGCGCGCAGGCCTGCGCCCAATAGTCGGGGGTCACCGGCAGAAGGGCTGCGCTCACAGCGCGGCCTCCCAGGTGGTGCCTGCAGCCGAGTCCTTGAGGACAATGCCCTGGGCCAGCAGTTCGTTGCGGATGCGGTCGGCTTCGGCGAAATTTTTGGCTTTTTTCGCATCGGCCCTGGCCTGAATCTGGGCTTGAATGGCCGCTGCATCGAACTGGTCACCCGATTGCAGGTACACCGTGGGATCGGTTTGCAACAGGCCGAGCAAAGCCCCCAGGGCCTTGAGCAGACCCGAGCGCTTGGCATTGCCGCTGCGGTTGACTTCGCTGGCCAACTCGAACAACACGGCCACCGCTTCGGGTGTGCCAAAGTCCTCGTCCATGGCGGCCTTGAAGCGCGCGGCCGCCGGATCGGTCCAATCGATGCGGACATCCGCAGGGGGCACGGCTTGCAATGCGGTGTACAGGCGTTTGAGCGCGCTCCTGGCATCGTTCAGGTGCACATCGCTGTAATTGAGCGGGCTGCGGTAGTGGCTGCGCACGATGAAGAAACGCACGGTTTCGGCGTCAAAAGCCTTGAGCACATCGCGGATGGTGAAGAAATTGCCCAGGCTTTTGGACATTTTCTCGTTGTCCACATTGATGAAGCCGTTGTGCATCCAGAAGCGGGCAAAGGGCTGGCCATGCGCGCCTTCGCTTTGCGCGATCTCGTTTTCATGGTGCGGAAACTGCAGGTCAGCCCCCCCGCCGTGGATGTCAAAGGTCTGGCCCAGCAGTTCGCAGGCCATGGCCGAGCACTCGATGTGCCAACCCGGGCGGCCGCTGCCAAAGGGGCTGTCCCATTTCACATCGTCGGGCTCGCTCGCCTTGGCGCTTTTCCAGAGCACAAAGTCCAGGGGGTCCTTCTTGTCGGACTCGACCGCCACACGCTCGCCAGCGTGGAGTTCGTCCAATGACTTGCCCGAGAGCTTGCCATAGCCTTCAAACTTGCGCACGGCGTAATTCACATCGCCGTTGTCGGCACGGTAAGCCAGGCCTTTTTGCTCCAGCGTTCCGATCATGCGCAGCATCTGGGGCACGTAATCGGTGGCACGCGGCTCGAACTGGGGACGCTCGATGCCCAGGGCGTCGGCATCCTGGTGCAAGGCCTCGATCATGCGGTCGGTCAGCTGGCGGATGGTTTCGCCATTGTCCAAAGCGCGCCGGATGATCTTGTCATCGATGTCGGTGACGTTGCGGACATAGGTGACTTTGTAACCACTGGCCTTGAGCCAGCGCTGGACCACGTCAAAAGCGATCATGGAACGGGCATGGCCCAGGTGACACAGGTCGTACACCGTCATGCCACAAACGTACATGCGCACATGACCGGGCTCGGCCGGCGCAAAGCCGGTCACAGCACGGGTGAGCGTGTTGAAAATGCGCAAACTCATGTTAGAAAAATCAAAAGGCGGTCAAGCAGACGCTCGGATCGCAAAGCCCCCGGGCCGAGACATCGCCACGACACGCCAAGGGGCTCCAAAGCCGGCGGAGTCGGTGCTGGCAAAGACTCTGGGGGCCAAGAAAATGCAAACGCTCCGCTACAATGGGCCGTCAGTATATCCCCGAGCCTTGGCGCCTGATGCGGTTTTCCAATCAGGTCTTGCCACCTTGACAGGCAGGGCGTGCAACACCCCTCTTTCTTTTCGATCGCATGCGAACCTGGCTGTCCTTGACGGTTTTCTGCCTCCTCTGGGCCTTCCATGTGGGCGCTAGGGCGGACATCTACACCGAGGTCCATGCCTTGGTGCAAAGCCGGCAGTGGCAGCCTGCACTGGATCTGGCCAACGAGCGGCTCAAAACCGCGCCGACAGACCCCCAGATGCGTTTGCTTTTGAGCCGCATCCAAACCGGCCTGGGTCAAACACAGGCCGCCATGGACACCCTCAAGGCCTTGACCTTGTCATTCCCCGAATTGCCCGAGCCGCACAACAACCTGGCGGTCCTGCTGGCACGCGACAACCGACTGGAAGAAGCCCTGGCTGCCTTGCAGTCGGCCCTCAGGGCACGGCCCGATTACCCCATGGCGCTGGAAAACATGGGGGATGTGTACCTGACGCTGGCGGCACGGGCCTACGAACAGGCCCTCCAACTGTCCCCGGGCCTGCCACGCTTGCAAACCAAACAAAACCAGGCACAACAGGTCCTGAAAGCGCCCTGATGCGCCACACCGCACCCACTTTCTTGTTTACGCACATGTCCACCATCTTGAACCTTCCGCGTCAATGGACCTGCCTGCTCTTGTGGCTGGGGCTGCTCTTACCCGTGGCCGCCTGGGCACAGACCCCGCCTGGCCCACCTGGCCCGCCCGTCAAGGTCCGCATCAGCACCTCCTTGGGAGACATCGAAGCGGAACTGCATGCCGACAAGGCCCCCAAGACCGTGGCGAATTTCGTGCAGTATGTGAACGACAAACACTACGACGGCACGATTTTTCACCGTGTCATCGCGGGCTTCATGATCCAAGGTGGCGGCTACGATGCCCAGTACAGGGAAAAGAAAACCCGCCCGCCCGTCGTCCATGAGGGCCGGCAGGCGCACGCGGCCGGACTGAGGAACACCACCGGCACCCTGGCCATGGCCCGAACCAACGACCCCCAATCGGCCACCGCACAGTTTTTCATCAACGTGGTGGACAACGCCTTCCTTGATCCCAGTTTCCAGAGCTTCGGCTACACCGTTTTTGGAAAAGTCACGTCCGGCATGGACGTGGTCCAAAAAATCCGCCAGACGCCCACCGGCCCCGGCGGTCCTTTCCCGACCGATGTTCCGCGCACACCGGTCCTCATCCAATCCATCACTTTGCTGAAGTAACACCATGAGCCAACCACAAGTCGAACTGCACATCACAGGCTACGGCGTCATCACCCTCGAACTGGACGCCGAGAAAGCGCCCAAGTCCACTGAAAATTTTCTGGCCTATGTGAACAAGGGTCACTACAACAACACGATTTTTCACCGTGTGATTCC
>JAIXXW010000330.1 GCA_027490555.1 Comamonadaceae bacterium
ATAGGAACCGACATGAACATCCAAGGACAAGCAGCTCTGGTCACCGGTGGTGGCTCCGGTCTGGGCGAAGCCACCGCCCGTGAACTCGCCCGCCTGGGCGCCCGGGTCGCGGTGCTCGACCTGAACCTGGACAACGCCCAACGCGTGGCCCAGGACATCGGTGGTCTGGCTGTGCAGTGCAATGTGTCTGAGCCCGACAGCATGGCCCAAGCCATCGCCACCGCGGCCGCTGCGCACGGCCCGGCCCGCATCCTGATGCAGATCGCTGGCATCGGCACCGCCAAACGCGTGGTCGCCAAGGACGGCAGTGCCGCGCCGCTGGAAGACTTTGCCAAGGTGATCAACGTCAACCTGATCGGCACCTACAACGCCGCGCGTCTGTTTGCCGCCGCCTGTGCCCAGCTCGAGCCGATGGACGACGGCGCACGGGGTGTGATGGTGTTCACCGCGTCCGTGGCGGCCTTTGACGGCCAGGTCGGTCAGCAGGCCTACAGCGCCTCCAAAGCCGGGGTGGCGGGCATGACCCTGCCCATGGCACGCGATCTGGCCCAGCACGGCATCCGGGTGTGCACCATCGCACCGGGCCTGTTCAAGACGCCTTTGCTGGCCAGCTTGCCCGAACCCGTGCAGCAATCGCTGGCGGCCAGCATCCCCTTCCCCGCCCGCCTGGGCAAGCCCAGTGAATTTGCCGAACTGGCTTGCCACATCGTCAGCAACGACCACCTCAATGGTGAAGTCATTCGCCTCGATGGCGCCCTGCGCATGGCCCCCCGCTGAAAGCACACCATGTCCAAAACCGTTGTTTACGAAGTGCAAGTGGTGTTCGGTGACTGCGATCCGGCCGGCATCGTTTTCTTTCCGAATTTTTCCAAGTGGATGGATGCGTCCTCGCTCCACTTCTTCATGCAGTGCGGCATCCCGCCCTGGCGCGAATTGGTCAAGACGCGCGGCATCATCGGCACGCCCTTACTGGAGATCCACACCAAATTCATCCGCCCCGCCACCTACGGCGAAACCCTGCAAGTCCACACCAGCGTGCAGGAGTGGCGTGACAAGGTGTTTGTGCACAAGCATGTGGTCATGCGTGGCGACACCGTGCTGTGCGAAGGCACCGAGGTGCGGGCCTTTTGCATCAAGCATCCCGAAGACCCGGACCGCATCAAGGCGATCGCGGTGCCCGAAGACATCAAGGCCGCTTGCAGCTGATCGGGCAGGACCGCCATGAACGCCTACCAAGCCCGCACCGGGGACATGCAGTTTCTGCTGTCTAGCGTCCTGAACGCCCCCGCCAAGCTGCAAGCCTTGCCCGCCTTTGCCGATGTCGACCCGGATTTGATGCAGCAGGTGCTGGACGAATCGGGCAAATTCGTGAGCGAGGTGATTGCCCCACTCAACCGCGATGGCGATGAGATCGGCGCGCAATGGCAAGACGGCGTGGTCACCATGCCCACGGGCTTCAAACAGGCCTACCAAACCTTCTGGCAATCGGGCTGGCCCGCCCTGTCCGCCAGCGCCGAAGACGGCGGTCAGGGCCTGCCCTGTGTGCTCGAGGCCATGCTCTACGAAATGCTGAGTGCGGCCAACCATGGCTGGACCATGGCCCCGGGCCTCTTGCATGGTGCCTACGAGTGCATCAAACACCACGCCAGCGATGAACTCAAGGCGCAGTACCTGCAGAAAGTGGCCACCGGCGAATGGCTGGCCACCATGTGCCTGACCGAGCCGCATGCGGGCTCCGACCTGGGCCTGGTGCGCACCAAGGCAGTGCCTTTGCCGGATGGCCAGTACGCGCTCAGCGGCACCAAGATTTTCATCTCGGGTGGCGAACACGACCTCACCGAGAACATCGTGCACCTGGTGCTGGCCCGCCTGCCCGACGCGCCCCCCGGCCCCAAAGGCCTGTCGCTGTTCCTGGTGCCCAAGTTTTACCCGGACGGCTCGCGCAGCCGCGTGCACTGCGACCGGATCGAAGAAAAAATGGGCCTGCACGGCAGCCCCACCTGCGTGATGCGTTTTGACGAAGCCGTGTCCGCCCTCGTGGGCGAGCCGGGCAAGGGGCTGAACGCGATGTTCGTGATGATGAACGCCGCCCGCTTGCATGTGGCCCTGCAGGGCATCGGCCTGCTCGACGCCGCCTGGCAAAAGGCCGACGCCTATGCCCAAGAGCGTCGCCAGATGCGCGCCCCGGGCCAGGGCAAGGGGCCTGGCCAAGCGGATTTGATTGGCGAGCATCCCGCGGTGCGCCGCATCCTGGACACGCAACGCGCCTGGGTCGATGCCGGGCGCGTGCTGGCCTACCGCACTGCGCTGGAACTCGACCTGATCAAGCACAGCCCCGACCCCACGGTGCAGGCCGCCGCCCAGCGCTGGTGCGCCCTGGTCACGCCCGTCATGAAGTCGGTCTTCACGCACCAGGCCTTCCATGGCGGCAGCGACTGCCTGCAGGTGTTCGGGGGACACGGTTATGTGCGCGAATGGGGCATCGAGCAGATCGTGCGCGACGCCCGCGTGGCCATGATCTACGAGGGCACCAACGAAATCCAGGCCATCGACCTGCTGGTGCGCAAGGTGCTGGTCGACGGTGGCCAGGGCATGAACGGCCTGCTCGATGGTTTGCTGGCCGAGCTGCCGCAGCACACCAAGTCCAGCACGCCCGCGCAGGCGCGTGTCCAAACCCTGCGCGCGGTCACCCAGCAAATCGTCAAGGCCGCGCCGCAGGACGCGGCCTTGGCCTACCGCGTGGCCGACGATTATTTGCGCTCGGTGGCCCTGGTGCTCATGGAATGGGCCTGGCTGCGCATCGAAGCCGGCGTCGATGCCAGCGACCCGCAAAGCGCCCAGCGCTGGTCGGCACCGGCCAAGGCCTTGCGCGATTGGGTCTTGCCAGAATTCCAGATGCGCAGCTACATCATCGTGTCGCAGTGCACCGCGGCGGCATAATCTTGGGCACCATGGCCCGAACGCCCCGCCCCTCGAAAGCCGCTGACAAAACCCCTGCCCGACGCGCAGCAGACGCGCGCTCGGCCGCCCGCACCGACCCCTGCGCCGTGGAGGAGGTGGACACGCGGTATCTGCAGACCTTGATGGGCTACAACGCCCGCCGGGCGGCCCTGAGCATCATCGAGGTTTTTCTGGAACGCCTGGCCCCCTTCGGGCTCAAGCCGGTGGATTTTTCGGTCATGTCCACCATCTGCCACAACCCGGGCGTGACCTCGCGCCAGCTGTGCAACACCCTCAATTTGCTGCCCCCCAACCTGGTGGGCCTGATCCAGTCGCTGGAGTCGCGCGGCCTGATCGAGCGCAAACCGCACCCGCACGATGGGCGCGCCGTGGGCCTGCACCCCACCCCCAAGGGCCAGGCGCTGATGGTCCAGGCCGAGCAAACCGCCACCGAGCTGGAACTCGAAAAAACCGCCAAACTGACCCCTGCACAACGCAAAACCCTGTTGGCGCTGCTGCAAAAGATCTACCTTTGAACCCGCTCGGCCAAAAAGATGTCGATGCGGCGGTTGCGCGCGCGCCCGGCCTCTGTGGCGTTGTCGGCGATAGGCTCGCGTGCGCCACGGCCGTCGATGCGGATGCGGCTGCTGCTCACGCCGCGTGACACCAGGTAATCCCGCGCACTCTGGGCCCGGTTGACGGACAAGGGGTCGTTGATGGCATCGCTGCCGGTGCTGTCGGTGTGACCCACGATGCTGACCTCCATCTGCGGCTGCTGCCCCAGACCCTGGGCAAACTGGTTGAGAATCGGGCGCAATTGGGGCTGGATGTCGTCGCGCCCGGTCGCGAACGAGATGTCGCTCGGGATGCTCAGCTGGAGTTGGTTGTCGCTGGTTTGCGTGATGACCGTGCCGGTGCCGGCCGTGGCCGCTTCCATGACGCGCTTTTTCTCTTCCATGTTCCGGGACCAAACATAACCCCCCAGCGCACCCAAACCGGCACCGATCGCGGTGGAGCGGGTGTCGCGCCCCAGGATCTGACCCGCCACGGCCCCGATCAAGGCCCCCGTTCCTGCAGATTTCTGCTCGGGTGTGGCGGTGGCACAGCCGGTCAATGCCAGGGCAAGCGCGCACAGGACCAGACCCAGGCGCGTGGGCAAAGGCAAGGGGGCAGACAGCATCATGGCGCACTCCAGTTTTGAATTGGCAAAGCGGTCAATGTATGCCCATGCCCACCCCCTCGTCAGTGGTGCAACACACTGGCGCGGCCAGGCGCTGTGGCCAGTCCGGGCCCGCCGGACGCCCTCGCCCGGTCTGGCCCCGGCCGGGCGCACAGGCTCGCTGCCCAAGTGACAGCCGTCTGCGGCGCAGACTGTCAAAATCGGTTTTTTTGCTGTGCCCGAAAGGATGGAACATGCTGCAGTCGGCTTTGCCCCATGATCATGCACAGGCCTTGCTGATTGGCCGTTTGTGGGTGCCCGCAACAGGCCCGGTCCTGGTGGCCCTGCACGACGAGCAGGTGCTGGACCTGTCGGGCTTGGCCCCGACCTGCAGCGCTTTGCTCGAACTGGCCCAGGTCCACCAGCAGGTGCGCGACTGGCTGGCCTCGGGTCGTGCCAGGCCCATCGCCCCGCTGGCCCAGGCCTTGGCCAACAGCGACGAAACCCTGCGCCGGCCCGAGCAGCCCTGGTTCATGGCCCCTTGCGACCTGCAGGCGGTCAAGGCCGCCGGGGTCACCTTCGTGGCCAGCATGCTGGAACGCGTGATCGAGGAACAAGCCCGGGGGGACGCCAGCCGCGCCGAAGCGGTGCGCCAGGCCGTGGTCGCGGTCATCGGAGACAACCTGCGCAAGGTCCGGCCCGGCTCTGCCGAATCGGCCAGGCTCAAGGAGGTGTTGCTGGCCCAGGGCATGTGGTCCCCATACCTGGAAGTGGGCATCGGCCCCGATGCAGAAATTTTCACCAAAGCCCAGCCCATGAGTGCCGTGGGCACGGGCGCACGGGTGGGCATTCACCCGGGCAGCCAGTGGAACAACCCCGAACCCGAAATCGTGCTGGCCGTCAACGCCCGTGGCGAAGTGGTCGGCGCCACCTTGGGCAACGATGTGAACCTGCGTGACTTTGAAGGCCGCAGCGCCCTGTTGCTGGGCAAGGCCAAGGACAACAACGCCAGCTGCGCCATCGGGCCCTTCATCCGCCTGTTCGACGAACACTTTGGCATCGAGGATGTGCGCCAGTGCGATTTGAGCCTGACCGTCCAGGGCCCGGAAGGCTTTGTCATGCAAGGCAGCAGCTCCCTGTCCCAGATCAGCCGCGACCCGCTCGACCTGGTGCAACAGGCCATGGGCCCCTGCCACCAGTACCCGGACGGGATGGTGCTGTTTTTGGGCACCATGTTTGCGCCCACCCAGGACCGGCATGGCCCCGGACAAGGTTTCACCCACGTGGTGGGCGACTGGGTGACGGTCTCCACCCCCCTGCTCGGCGCGCTGAGCAACCAGGTCACCACCTCGGACCAGGCCCCGGCCTGGACCTATGGCGTGGGCGCGCTGATGCGCGATCTGGGGCGCAGAGGTCTGCTGGCATAATTTTGGTTTTTTCCGACCCGAGCAGGTGCGCCTGTCGCGCCTGCCCTCCCCCACTGACAGAAAGCCCCCCATGAACACCACCCCTTCCGGCCTGCAATTCGAAGACACCGTTGTGGGTGAAGGCGAAGTCGCCACCGCAGGCCAAGACGTGACCGTGCATTACACCGGCTGGCTCTACAAAGACGGCCAGCAAGGCGCCAAGTTCGATTCGAGCCGCGACCGCCGCGACCCCTTTGTGTTCGGGCTGGGCGCCGGCATGGTCATCAAGGGCTGGGACGAAGGCGTCGCTGGCATGAAGGTGGGCGGACAGCGCACCCTGATCATCCCGCCCGAGTTGGGCTACGGTGCCCGGGGCGCTGGCGGCGTGATCCCGCCCAACGCCACCTTGAAGTTCGACGTGGAGTTGCTGGCCCTGGACTGAGCCCTTCGGCCCGTCAGCCCCCATTGCCCGCCTCCTGGCGGGTTTTTCTTGCCCTCTTGAACCCTGCCAAACCGCCCTTATTTAAGGGCAGAACTTATTTTTTGCGGACATGCCCATGTCAGAAGCCACACACAACCCCCACAACACCCCCCCCAGTGACGAGGAATTGGCCGCCGCCGCTGCCGCCACCCAGACCGACCCGCTGGCCGATGCCCTGGCCGAGGTGGCCAAGCTGAAGGCGCAAAACGTCGATCTGGCCGACCAGTACCTGCGGGCCCAGGCTGAAGTCCAAAACGCCCGCCGCCGCGCCGACGACGAAATCGCCAAGGCCCGCAAATTCGCGGTCGAAGGCTTCGCCGACAGCCTGCTGCCCGTGCTCGACAGCCTGGAAGCCGGCCTGGCCATCCCCAATGTCACGCTGGAACAAATCCGCGAAGGCTCCGAAGCCACGCTGCGCCAGCTCAAAAGTGCGCTGGAGCGCAACAAAGTGGTCGAAATCGCCCCACCAGCCGGCACCCGCTTCGATCCGCACCACCACCAGGCCATCAGCGTGGTGCCCGCGGAACAGGAAGCCAACACCGTGGTCACGGTGCTGCAAAAGGGCTACCAGATCGCCGACCGGGTGCTGCGCCCGGCCTTGGTGACAGTCACGGCACCCAAGTGAAGCCCTAAAACCTTTTTGGGCGCATGGGGACTTGAAAAGTCCGGCCCACCCCTCAACTGCAGGCCATCTGCACTTTCAATCAATTTCGGAGCATGAAAATGGGAAAAATCATCGGCATTGACCTGGGCACCACCAACTCGTGTGTGGCCATCATGGAAGGCAACGCAATCAAAGTGATCGAAAACGCCGAAGGCGCCCGCACCACCCCGTCCATCATCGCCTACCAGGATGACGGTGAAATCCTGGTCGGGGCATCGGCCAAGCGCCAGGCGGTCACCAACCCCAAAAACACCCTGTACGCGGTCAAGCGCCTGATTGGCCGCAAGTTCGCCGAGAAAGAAGTCCAAAAAGACATCGACCTGATGCCTTACACCATCGCCAAAGCCGACAACGGCGATGCCTGGGTGGAAGTGCGCGGCAACAAGCTGGCGCCCCCGCAAATCAGCGCCGAGATCCTGCGCAAGATGAAGAAAACCGCCGAAGACTACCTCGGCGAGGAGGTCACCGAGGCGGTGATCACCGTGCCCGCCTACTTCAACGACGCCCAGCGCCAGGCCACCAAGGACGCCGGCCGCATCGCAGGCCTGGACGTCAAGCGCATCATCAACGAACCCACCGCTGCGGCCCTGGCCTTTGGCCTGGACAAACAGGAAAAGGGCGACCGCAAGATCGCGGTGTACGACCTGGGTGGCGGCACTTTCGACGTGTCCATCATCGAGATCGCCGATGTGGACGGTGAAAAGCAGTTTGAAGTGCTGTCGACCAACGGCGACACCTTCCTGGGCGGTGAAGACTTTGACCAGCGCATCATCGACTTCATCATTGCCGAATTCAAGAAGGATGCCGGCGTGGACCTGGGCAAGGACGTGCTGGCCCTGCAGCGCCTGAAAGAAGCCGCCGAAAAAGCCAAGATCGAGCTCTCGTCCTCGGCGGCCACCGACATCAACCTGCCCTACATCACGGCCGATGCCAGCGGCCCCAAGCACCTGAACATCAAGCTGACACGCGCCAAGCTCGAGCAGCTGGTCGAAGAGCTGATCGAGCGCACCATCGCGCCTTGCCGCATGGCCATCAAGGACGCTGGTGTGTCGGTGTCCGACATCGACGACATCATCCTGGTCGGCGGCATGTCCCGCATGCCCAAGGTGCAGGAAAAGGTCAAGGAATTCTTTGGCAAGGACCCTCGCAAGGATGTGAACCCGGACGAAGCGGTGGCCGTGGGTGCGGCCATCCAGGGCCAGGTCTTGTCCGGCGACCGCACCGACGTGCTGCTGCTGGACGTGACGCCTTTGTCCCTGGGCATCGAGACCATGGGTGGTGTGATGACCAAAATGATCACCAAGAACACCACCATCCCGACCAAATTCGCACAGACGTTCTCGACCGCCGAAGACAACCAGCCGGCCGTGACCATCAAGGTGTTCCAGGGCGAGCGCGAGATCGCCAGCGGCAACAAGCTGTTGGGCGAATTCAACCTCGAAGGCATCCCGCCCGCCGCGCGGGGCACGCCCCAGATCGAAGTGTCCTTTGACATCGACGCCAACGGCATCTTGCATGTCGGGGCCAAGGACAAAGGCACCGGCAAGGAGAACAAGATCACGATCAAGGCCAACTCCGGTCTGTCCGAAGCCGAGATCCAGCAGATGGTGAAAGACGCCGAGCTGAACGCCCAAGAGGACAAGAAAAAACTCGAATTGGTGCAGGCCCGCAATGCGGGTGAGGCCGCCGTGCACAGCGTCAAGAAAAGCCTGAACGAGCACGGCGACAAGATCGAGGCGTCCGAAAAAGAGGCCATCGAAAGCGCCATCAAGGCGCTGGAAGAAGCCCTCAAGGGTGATGACAAGGACAGCATCGAAGCCAAGACCGAAGCCTTGATGACGGCCAGCCAGAAACTGGGCGAGAAGGTGTATGCCGAGATGCAGGCGCAGCAAGCGGCAGCGGGTGCAGGCGCGGCCACGGCCGATGCCAAGCCCCAGGACGACAATGTGGTGGACGCTGAAGTCAAGGAAGTCAAAAAGGGTTAACACCCCACACGCTGCGGCCTGGCCGCAGTCCCGCCGCGCAAGCTGATTCAGGTGACTGAATCGCCTTCGCGGCGTTCTTGTTCTAACGGTTGGATTGGCCCCATGGCGACAAAACGAGATTTTTACGAGGTGCTGGGCGTTGCCAAAAACGCCTCGGACGACGACATCAAAAAG
>JAIXXW010000016.1 GCA_027490555.1 Comamonadaceae bacterium
CTGATCAGCATCGAGTGCATCGACGAGATCGCCGATGCCGTGGGCCGCAAGGCCGAGGTGGCCGCCATCACCGAGGCCGCCATGCGGGGCGAAATCAGCGATTTCAAGGAAAGCCTGCGACGCCGTCTGGCACTGCTGCGCGGTGTGACGCTGGCCGACATGGAGCGCGTCTACACCGAGCGCCTGCAGATCAACCCCGGCGCGGCCGAGCTGATTGCGGCTTGCCACAAGGCGGGCCTGAAGGTGCTGCTGGTCTCGGGCGGCTTCACTTTCTTTGCCGACCGCGTCAAAAAGCGCCTGAACATCGACTTCGCACGTTCCAACCGGCTGGAGGTGGTCAACGGTGAACTCACGGGCGGCCTGGTCATGCAAAGCTGGGGCGACATTTGCGACGGGGCCGAGAAGCGCAGAACCTTGCTGGAAATGGCCTCGTTGATGGGCATCGAGCCCCATGAATGCATCGCTGTGGGTGATGGTGCCAACGACCTGCCCATGATGGGCGCAGCCGGCTTGTCGGTGGCCTACCATGCCAAGCCCAAGGTGCGCGAGCAAGCCATGGTGGCGATCAACGAAGGTGGTCTGGACCGGTTGTTGGAAGCCGTCAGACCCTGAGGTCAGGCCAGATCACCGGCGCAAGGGCCGCAGCAGGTCTTTCAAACCGTTGTGGTCGATTTCCTGCATGAGTTGCAACAGTTGCCCGATTTCCCCTTTGGGAAAACCTTCGCGCGCAAACCAATTCAGGTAGTTGCCGGGCAAGTCGGCGATCAGCACACCCTTGTGCTTGCCAAAAGGCATGGGCGTGGTGACGAGTTTGAGCAGGTCCTCGGGTGTCATGCCCCAGCCTTCACGACTCGCCCCACAGCCAGCTGCGCACCCCGGCATGGAAGGCTTCCGGCCGCGAGACCATCACCCAATGTCCGCAGGGCAAGCCCAGCACCGCGCTGCCAGGCTTGGTGCTGACTTTGTCGAGCCACCTGGACGAATGGAACATGAAAGGTTTGCGCGCCCCATAGACAAACAACAGCGGCATCGGCAACTGGACTGGCGCCGCATGCCTCAAGCCACCCGCTGTACCGAACCACCGCATGGCATAGGGGTAGTTCATCTTGTGGGTGATGCTGGACGGCTCGGCGGGGCACCTCAGCCAACGCGCCATGGCGCGGGTCATGCGCGTGCCCAGACGGCCCCCCAGCTTCCACGCCAGGGCCAGCCAAAGCTGGTAAGCCATCACCGAGAGTTTGGCTTTCAGGTCCCACTCGCGCCACAAGGCCCCCGAATTGTGGTCGCCCACGTCCACCGCCACCACGCGGGCCACGCGATCGGGGTGACGCATCGCGAATTCATATCCAAACATGCAGCCCCAGTCGTGCAGCATCAAAGTCACAGGCTGGTCGGGGCTGATGCGGTCCACGATCTGACGCAGCAGCTGGCACATGTCGTCCAGGCTGGTCGCCGAGGGACCGCTTTCAAAACCTGGCAGCGTCAAACAGGCGCAGGTGGCCCGGTCCTGCAAGGCGGCCACGGTGCCGTCCCACAAGGCCCGGGTGTCGGGCCAGCCGTGCAGCATCAGGACGACTTCCTCGCCCTGCCCTTGCAGCCAGACCTCGGTGCCATTGACGGTGATGCACAGTTCGTTGTTCATGGGCAAGCTTCAAAGTGAACCCGCACAACTCCCGTTCAGACGGGGGGCTGCTGGGTGGACATCAGAGGGCTTTGGCCAAGCGGGCCACGCCCTCGCGGATCTTGTCTTCACCCACCGTGGCAAAGCTCAGTCGGAAGGTGGCGTGATCCGGTTGAGCGCAGAAGAAAGGCGTGCCTGGCACAAAGGCCACGCCCTGCTCAATGGCGCGCTTGGCGTACACATGGCCGTCTTGGACCTGGCCGCCTGCGCCGGTCAGACGCGCCCACACGAACAAGCCCCCCTGGGGTTGCACAAAGTCGACCGCATCGCCCAATTCGCGGCGCAGTGCCTCACCCATGGTTTGGGCCCGTTGGGCATAGACGGCACGCACTTTGTCCAGCGTGGCGGGCATGCGTCCGGCAAGCAAGTACTGTGCGGCTGTGGCCTGGGCAAAGGTGCTGGTGTGCGCGTCGCTGAACTGCTTGCACATGGTGGCTTTGCCCAGCAACTCGGCTGGCGCAACCATCCAGCCCACCCGCAGTCCGGGTGACAAGACCTTGGACAGCGAGCCGCAATGCACCAACAGCTCACGGCTGCCAGGCACGGTGCTGCTCAAAGCCAGCAAGCTGGGCGGAGGGGCTTCACCAAAGTAAAGGTCACCATAGGGGTCGTCTTCGACGATCAAGGTCTGGTGTTTCACCGCCATTTCCAAAACCTTTTGGCGGCGTTCGGCGCTCAACAAGGCACCACTGGGGTTGCCAAAGGTGGGGATCAGGTACACAAATTTAGGCTTGTGCTCGTCGATCAATTGTTCGAGCTCGTCGGTCTTGACGCCGTGGCCGTCCACCGGGGCACTGATGAGTTCGGCCCCGTACAAACGAAAACACTGGATGGTGGCTAAAAATGTGGGGCCTTCCACGATCACCTTGTCGCCAGGGCTGATCATGGTTTTGCCGATCAAATCCAGGCCCTGCTGGCTGCCGGTGGTCACGATCAGCTGGTCCGACGTCACATCCCGGGTACCCTTGTGCTGCATGAAATGGGCCAGTTGCTCCCGCAGCGGGCCAAAGCCCTCGGTCGCGCCGTATTGCAGCGCGGCACCAGGGTCTTGTGACAAGGCGGCGTTGCTGGCTTCCTGGATGCCCTGCACGTCAAACATGGCGCTGTCGGGAAACCCCCCCGCAAAACTGATGATGCCGGGCTTGCCCAGGAGTTTGAACAGCTCGCGGATGGCAGAGGTTTCGACATGGTTCAGGCGTTCGGCAAATTGCAAAGGCATGGTGTATCTTCCGGTTTGACTTGGCCCTCATTTTGCCAACATCCGGACTGCCCATGAAACCCGCACAGATCGAATCTTTTTTTGCCACCTTGCAGGCGGCCAACCCCATGCCCGTGACCGAGTTGGAGTACACCAGCGTTTTCGAGTTGCTCGCCGCCGTGCTGCTGTCGGCCCAGGCCACCGATGTGGGCGTGAACAAGGCCACCCGCAAATTGTTTCCGGTGGCAGGCACCCCACAAAAAATCCTGGACCTGGGCCTGGCGGGCCTGGAGCGTCACATCCAGACCATCGGTCTGTACCGCAGCAAGGCCAAACACCTGATGCAAACCTGCAAGATCTTGGTGGAACAACACGGCGGCCAGGTGCCCCGCACCCGCGAAGCCCTGGAAGCCTTGCCCGGCGTTGGCCGCAAGACCGCCAATGTGGTGCTCAACTGCGCTTTTGGCGAGCCGACCATGGCGGTGGACACGCACATCTTCCGCCTGGGCAACCGCACAGGCCTGGCCCCGGGCAAAACGCCTTTGGAGGTCGAGCAAAAGTTGCTCCGACGCATCCCGGCCCGGTATTTGGTGGACGCGCACCACTGGCTGATCCTGCACGGGCGCTATGTGTGTCAGGCCAGAAAACCGATGTGCGGCCAATGCGCGGTGGCGGCTTTCTGCGATTACAAACCCAAAACCCCGTGACCCACAGGCTCGTGCTGACCCGAAGCCACCGTGCATGACCAAGACTGCCGCCACGACCCTGCGCCATCGCCCCTGACCCGATCGGGGGGCGATCCCCTGGCAGGTAAAATCTTGTTTTTTTGAATCGACCGCATCTGCCCTGGCGTGCGTCACCCCCCGAGCACCGAGGCTCGGTTTACACAGCGCCACACACCTTTCCATGACACGCCCCCTGCCGCGTGCCCACCTCCTCCGATCCCCCCTGCTGCGTTTTCTGACAGAAAACGGCATGCCCGTTGCTGCCCAGCCCACAGACGATGTCGGTCAAAAACTGGGGGATTGGCTCGATTTTCGGCAGGCCATCGCCTTGCACGGCGTGCTCCACCCGGAATCTGCAGCCCAGCCAGCGCGCCAGAAGCCACGCACGTCTGCCCGGTCGGTTCAGGCCCTGGTCCAGCAGGTGGAACAGGTGCGCGCGCAACTGGAGCATTCGATCCAGCACGGAGCGCCCCCCGGATCGGGTCTGGCGCGGATCGACATGCCCCCGCCTGAACTGCAAGCGCCGATGGAGCCCCAAACGGCTTTTGAGCCTTACCGGCGCTACCACGCGGCCCACCAGCGGCAAATGGACAGCACCGTTCGCGCTTTGCGCGCTCAGGTGCGCCGTGCATTGGGCTCTGGCACCCGCGACATGCAGCAACTGGCCGCGCTGGACGCTGCGTTTGAAAACATCTTCGCAGCGCGTGAAGCCGCCTTGCTGTCCAAAGTGGCCAAGCTGCTGGAAAAACAGTTCATGCAAGGCCTCCAAGCCCAGCGCCCACAACGCGCCGAGGCCAGCCAACTGCTGGCAGTCGGCGATGGTGGCCTAGACGACAGCGTGCAATCTGCGCCGACGGCGGCATGGCTGATGCCATGGCGCCAAGCCATGCGTTCGGCCTTGCTGGCCGAGCTGGACATGCGCTTGCAGCCCACGCTGGGCCTGCTGGAAGCCCTCCAACAAGAAACAACATGAAACGATATTCCTTTCCGATGGCTTTTGGCCTGGGTCTCCTGGCGCTGTTCTGGGTCGCCGCATCGGTGGCCGCCAGCCACCCCCTGGTGCTGGCCATGACCGCCTGTATCGCTGCGGTCTATGGGGCAGGCGCTTGGGAATTGCGCCAGTACCGAGAGACCACGCAGGCCTTGTGCAAAGCCCTGAACGAAGTTCCCCAAGGCCTGCAAAACCTGAACGACTGGTTGATCACCTTGCCCGCTGGTTTGCAAAACCCTGTTCGCCAACGTGTCGAGGGTGAGCGCAGCGGCCTGCCCGGCCCGGCCCTCACGCCTTATCTGGTGGGCTTGCTGGTCATGTTGGGCATGCTGGGCACATTCCTGGGCATGGTCGTCACCCTCAACGGCGCTGTGTTTGCATTGGAGGGCTCGAGCAATGTGTCCGGCATCCGTGCGGCGTTTTCCGAGCCCATCAAAGGCCTCGGGTTGGCGTTTGGCACCTCGGTGGCGGGCGTGGCCACGTCGGCCATGCTGGGCCTGATGAGCAGCTTGGCCCGGCGCGAGCGCGCCCTGGCCGCGCAAACCTTGGACACCTTGGTCCACAGCAGCTTGCGGGGGTTTTCGCTCACGCACCAGCGGCAAGAAGCCTTCCAAGCGCTGCAGCAGCAAGCGCAAATCCTGCCGCAGCTGGTGCAGCAAATGCAGACCCTGATGGCGAACATGGCCGACACCAGCCAGCAGATGAACGCACGGCTGTTGGCCGACCAGCACAACTTCCACGCGCAAGTGCACACGGCCTACACCGGTCTGGCGCAATCAGTGGACCAGTCGCTGCGCAGCAGTCTGAGACAAAGCCTGCAACTGGCCAGCGACAGCATCCGCCCCGTGGTGCAAGCCACCATGACCGAGCTGGGCCAACAAGCCCAAAGCATGAACGAGCGCTTGCTGCTCAACACGCAGCAGCACCTTGAGGGGCTGCACAAGCACCTGGTCGCCACCACGAGCGCCGTGGCGCAGACCCACACCGAGACGCTGACACAGCAGGCGCAGGCCCATGTCCAGCTGACCGAGCATGTCGGCCAGTCGCTGGACGCGTACCGCCAGACAGTCGAGCGCCAATGCCAAGATCTGCTCGCGCAGATCGGCGCTGCACTCAGCGCGCAACAAGCCCAGCACCACGACGCGGACCTGCAGCGTCTGCAAGCTTGGCAGGACGCCTTGACACACATGGCGGACACACTGCACAGCACCTGGCAAAGCGCAGGCGCACAGACCCTGGCGCAACAACAAGCGATTTGCGACACCTTGAGCCGCACCGCGCAGGACATCACCACCCACAGCCAAACCCAGGCCACCCAAACCTTGGCCGACATCCATCGCCTGATGGCCAGCAGCGAAGCGCTGATGCAAGAACGCATCGCCACAGAGGCGCAGTGGACCGCGCAGCACCAGCAACGGGCCCAAGAGCTGGCCGGCTTGCTGCGCCATGAGCTGTCGGCCCTGAGGGACGCAGAAGAGGCGCGCGGCCAGGCCGCCGTGGCACGCCTGGCCGAGCTGCAGACGGCCGTGACCGCCCACCTGAGCACGCTGGGCACAGCGCTGGAAGTGCCCATCGCCCGCTTGATCGAAAGCGCCTCGCAAGCGCCCCAAGCCGCGGCCGAGGTCATGGGCCAGCTGCGCCAGGAAATCTCGCACAGCGTGGCACGCGACAACACCCTGCTCGAAGAGCGCGCCCGCATCCTGGGCACGCTCAGCACGTTGCTGGACGCGATCCAGCACGCCTCGACCGAGCAGCGCGGTGTGATCGACACACTGGTGTCCGCCAGCCAGGCCACGCTGGCCGAGGCCAACCGCCAGTTCCATGCCCACGTGAACGCCGAGACGGACAAACTGGGCCAGATTTCGGCACAGGTCACGGCCAGCGCGGTGGACGTTGCCAGCCTGGGGGAGACTTTCGCTTTTGCCGTGCGGGCATTCAGCGAGAGCAACGGCCAACTCATGGCCCAACTGCAGCGCATCGAAGCGGCGATCGACAAGTCACTGACCCGCAGCGATGAGCAGCTGGCTTACTACGTGGGCCAAGCCCGCGAGATCATCGACCTGAGCATCCACAGCCAGCAAGACGTGCTGGAAGCCCTGCAGCAACGCCAGGCACAAGGGGTGGCCTGATGCTGGAGCCAGATACCGACGTCGAATCCTCGGCACCGACCTGGATTTCTTTTGCCGACCTGATGACCGGCCTGCTGGGCGCGTTTGTGCTGCTCTTGGTGGGCGTCATGGCGTCGCAACTGAACATGGCCTCCGAGCTCGAGGACGCGGTGCAAAAGCGTCAGATCGAGGAGCAAAAGCGCCTGTCACTGGAGCAGGCCGTGGCCGGGCCTTTGGCCAGCGGCCGCATCACCCTGAACCAGGGCCGCATTGGCATCAGCGGCAAGCTGTTGTTTGCGTTGAACTCGGACCAACTCGAACCCGAGGGCCGTCAACTGCTCCAAAGCCTGGTGGTGCCGCTGCGCAGTTACCTGCAGTCGCGGGACGAGATGTTGATGGTCAGTGGGTTCACCGATGACAGGCCGGTCAGCCCATCCAACCGCCAATTTGCCGACAACTGGGAGCTTTCTGCCCAGCGCGCCTTGACCGTGACGCGCACCTTGATCGAAGAAGGCATGCCCTCGTCGCTGCTGTTTGCGGCCGCTTTTGGGCAAGAACAAGCGCTGGTGCCCAACACCAGCGAGAAGGCCCGGGCGCAAAACCGCCGTGTGGAACTGGCCCCGGTGCCCCCATCGGGCCAGGCCAAGGACGCGGCCAGGCCATGACAGCGGCATCGCCCCTGCAGACGCTGGAAACCCTGCGCGCCTCAGGTGCTGCGCAGGTGGACGCGGTGGGCTGGCACCGCATCGAAACACTGGCACAGCGGACCCGGCAGCAGTCGGGCCCGGCGCAGGCCTTGCTGCTACTGAAACTGCAAGAGACACTCGCGCAATTTGAAGGGCGCATGACCACAGCGTCCGCGCCACCAGCCAGGTCTGCGCCTGGCCCTGCGGTGCCCTCCCCGCTGGCCGCTTTGCTGCAGGACATGGCTGTGTCTCAAGACCCCTCAGGTGCAGGCCATGCGGGGGGACGCTTGGCCCCGTCCCCCCGCATCCAGCAGTTTCGAAAGCGCTTGAACCAGCTTCGGGTGCACACGCAGCTCAAGCAGGCCATGGCCCAGGCGCCCCAGAACGCGGGGCCCATCAATTCGCACATGCTGGTGCTGCGCTCGCTGCGCCTGATGCGCGAAGTCTCCCCCGACTACCTCCAACGCTTCATGGGCTATGTGGACACCCTGAGGGTCTTGGACGGGGCCAGCCTGGCCCAAGCCACACCCCGCGCCGCAGCGCGTGCCGATCTCAGCAAGAAGTGAGGTGTCTCACAGGCCCAACTGGGCCAAGGCGGCTTGCAGACCTGCCAAACCACCCACACGCTGATCATTGATGAAAATCTGGGGCATCTGGCGCACAGAAGGACCACATTTTTCGTAGAAAGCCAGTCGCTCAGCTTCGCCGTCGATTTTGATTTCTTCAAAAGCCAATGACTTGGACTTGAGCACCATCTTGGCGGATTCGCACTGCGGGCAGGCGGACTTGGAGTAAACAACGATTTGGAGTTCCATGTC
>JAIXXW010000285.1 GCA_027490555.1 Comamonadaceae bacterium
CCCGAAGGCACCCAGACCGGCAAGCAGTTCCGCCTGCGCGGCAAAGGCATCAAGGGCGTGCGCGGCAGCTACCCGGGTGACCTGTATTGCCACATCACGGTGGAGACGCCCGTCAAGCTCACCGAGCACCAGAAAAAGCTGCTCAAGGAGTTCGAGGATTCCCTGAGCAAAGGCGGCGGCAAACACCAGCCCAGCGGCGAGAGCTGGACCGACAAGCTCAAACGTTTCTTCGGCGCCTGAGGCTGCGGCCTCCTTGCTGGCCGCGCAAGAGGGGTTGCTGCGCGGGCCTCATAGCGCAGGCACCCCCACCGGCCCCGTGCCTTTGGCAGAAAGGGCGCCCACAGGGCTTTGGCCCTGGCTTGACCCACATCAAACCCGGCGCTGCCTGCAGGCACGAGCATGGGCGCATGAGCGTCACCATCACCTTCCTGGGCGGGGCCGACACCGTCACCGGCTCCAAATACCTGGTCGAGCACAAGCAAAAGCGGCTGCTGGTCGATTGCGGCCTGTTTCAGGGCTACAAGCAGCTGCGCCTGCGCAACTGGCGCCCTTTGAGCGTCAACCCCGCGCACATCGATGCGGTGGTGCTGACCCACGCGCACCTGGACCACAGCGGCTACCTGCCCTTGCTGGTGCAAAACGGGTTCCGTGGCCGCGTCCATGCCACCTTGGCCACCTGTGATTTGGTCAGCATCTTGTTGCCCGACAGCGGACACATCCAGGAAGAGGACGCCCACTTTGCCAATCGCCACGGCTTTTCCAAACACGCTCCCGCCTTGCCGCTGTACACCAAGGCGCAAGCGATCCGCTGCCTGCGCCAACTGCATGCCGAACGGCAAGGCCAGTGCTTCGAACCCATCCGGGGCTGGAAGGCCCATTTTCAGCCCGCCGGTCACATCCTGGGCGCAGCGAGTTTGCTGCTGGAGGTGGGGGGTCGGCGGATTTTGTTCTCGGGCGACCTGGGCCGGCCAGACGACCCCCTGATGAACCCGCCCGAGCCCCCGCCGCAGGCCGATGCCGTCCTGATCGAATCGACCTACGGCGACCGGCAGCACCCGACAGACAAACTGTTCGATGAACTGGGGCGGCTGTTGCACAAACTGGCCGCACGCGGGGGCGTGGCGGTCGTGCCGGTGTTTGCCGTGGGTCGGGCGCAAGCGGTGCTGCACACCATCGCGCAGCTCAAGGCGGCCGGTGCAATTCCCAAGGCCTTGCCGATTTTCCTGGACAGTCCGATGGCCATCCACACCACCGCCTTGTTCGAACGGCATCCGGGGGAGCACCGCCTGAGTGTGCAGGAAGTGCGCAACATGGACCATGTGGCCACCATGCTGGAGACGCCCGAGCAGTCCAAGTCATTGGTGCGCCGGCACGGACCCATGGTGATCCTGGCGGCCAGCGGCATGGCCACGGGGGGGCGCGTGCTGCACCACCTGGTGCAATACGCGCCCGACCACCGCAACATGGTCATCCTCACCGGCTACCAGGCCCCGGGCACCCGGGGCGCTGCGCTGGCCAGTGGCCAAACCACCCTGCGCATCCACGCCCAGGATGTGCTGGTGCGGGCGGAGGTGGCCCAGATCGAATCGGCCTCGGCGCATGCCGACGGCAAGCAGGTGCTGAGCTGGCTGCACCACATGCCCAGCGCCCCCCAACAGGTGTTTGTGGTGCATGGCGAAAGGGCGGCTTCAGACATGCTGCGACAGCGCATCGAGCACGAGATCAAATGGCCGGCGCTGGTGCCCGAGCACGGCTCGGTCTGGCCACTTTGACAGCGGTCAGAGAAAGCGGTCGAGGAGTTTGCGCGAATGCTTGTCCATGGCCGCCAGGTCTCGGATCATGTACTGCACGCCATCGACATCGTTGATCAACAACACGGTGCCGGTCAGGCGGCGAATGTCTTCCTCACCTTTGAGCAAGAACTGCGCCGTGCCTCGGTCGGTCTTGACCGTCCAGGTGCTGGGGGTGGCAAAACTGCTGACCTTTTCAAGCCGCTCGATGACCGGTAAAAATTCCCGCTCGGACAAGGCCTGCAAGAGGCGCGCGCGCAGCGGATCGGGCACATCGGACAAGGCATCGATCCAGACCAGTTCATGGCCTTCGGCATCCATCAGCGCCACGCCCCCATGGGGCGCAGTGACCGGATAGGCCCTCAAGGCCGTGACGGGTGCATGGCGCACGCCATCGGGCATCACCAGCACCCAGTGGCCCCATGCATCACGCTGCAAATCGAACATGCTCATGCCCTCCCCTGCGCTGGCGTGCCACCGCCCAAAACCGTGTCGGCTTCGGCTTGGCGCTGCTGGGCCTCGTACAAACGCCAATAAGCACCCTGTGCCGCAATCAGCGCATCGTGCGTGCCCTCTTCCACCACCCCGCCCTTGTCCATCACCACCAGACGGTCGGCCTTGCGCAAGGTGGACAGGCGGTGCGCGATCGCGATCGTGGTGCGGCCGCGCACCAGGTTGTCCAGGGCGCGCTGGATTTCCTTTTCGGTCTCGGTATCGACCGCCGAGGTGGCCTCGTCCAGGATCAGGATGCGGGGGTTGATGAGCAAGGCGCGTGCGATCGAGATCCGCTGACGCTCGCCACCGGAAAGGCCTTGTCCCCGCTCACCGACCAGGGAGTCGTAGGCCTGTGGCATGCGCATGATGAACTCATGGGCATGCGCCGCGCGTGCGGCCGCCACGATGTCCTCGCGCGTGGCACCCGGCTTGCCGTAGGCAATGTTGTCGGCAATCGTGCCGAAAAAGAGGAAGGGCTCCTGCAGCACCAGGCCGATCTGGCTGCGGTAGTCGGCGATCTTCAGCTGTCGGATGTCGGTGCCGTCCAATTCAATGGCGCCATCGGTCAGGTCGTAAAAGCGGCAGATCAGGTTGACCAGGGTGCTCTTGCCCGAGCCGCTGTGCCCCACCAAACCGATCATCTGTCCTGGCAGGATGTCCAGATTCAGCTGCCGAATCACGGCCCGGTTGCCGTAGCGAAAGCCCGCATCCCGCACCGTGATGCGCCCTTGCACCCGCGGCGGCAGTGGCACCGGATGCTCCGGCTCGGGCACGTTGGAGACATGGTTCAGGATGTCAAAAATGCGCTTGGCACCCGAGGCGGCCTGTTGGGTGTGCGACACGATGCGGCTCATCGTGTCCAGACGGCCGTAAAAACGGCCGATGTAGGCCAAAAACGCGGTCAACACACCCACGGTGATCTGGTCCTTCGACACGAGCCAGATGCCAAAGCCCCACACCACCAGCAAGCCCACCTCGGTCATCAGCGTCACGGTGGGCGAAAACAGGGCCCAGACCCGGTTCAGGCGGTCGTTGACCATCAGGTTGTGGCGGTTCGCGTCCCGAAAGCGGTTGGCTTCACGGTCTTCCTGGGCAAAGGCCTTGACCACCCGGATGCCGGGGATCGTGTCGGCCAGCACATTGGTCACTTCGGCCCACACCCGGTCGATTTTTTCAAAGCCGGTGCGCAGCCGCTCACGCACCAGGTGGATCAGCCAAGCGATGAAGGGCAAAGGCAGCAAGGTCACCACCGCCAGGGTGGGGTTGATGGTGAACAGGATGACGGCCGTCATCGTGATCATCAGCACATCGGTGGCAAAGTCCAGCAGGTGCAAGGACAAGAACACATTGATGCGGTCTGTTTCATTGCCGATGCGGGCGATCAGGTCTCCCGTGCGGCGGTCGCCAAAGTACTCGAGCGACAAATTCAGCAAATGCTCGTAGGTGGTGGTGCGCAGATCGGCGCCAATGCGCTCGGAAACCAGGGCCAGGATGTAGGTCTTGGCCCACCCCAGGACCCAGGCGAGCAGGGCCGCGCCCAGCAAACCCGACAGATACAGCGCCACCAGGCCGGGGTCGATGGCCACCCCGTTTTGGTAAGGAATCAGCACCTCGTCCATCAAGGGCATGGTCAGGTACGGCGGCACCAAGGTGGCGGCCGTCGAGGCCAGGGTCAGCAAAAAACCCGCCAGCA
>JAIXXW010000206.1 GCA_027490555.1 Comamonadaceae bacterium
CAGGCCGGCCACGCAAACGGCCAAAGCCCAATGGAACAGGCGGGTGGGTAAATCCCAGACACGGACGGTGAGCATAAACACTTTCAAAGGTGCAAACCAAGCGAAATTATGCGAGACTGTCCCAGCATAAACCTTTTGCACGCGTTTCAACCGATTGGAGTTCCACATGAAACAGACCTTGAGCACCCTTGCCACCGTGTTGGCGATCTCCTTGGCCCTGCCGGTACAGGCCCAGTTTGCCAAGCCAGAAGATGCCACCAAATACCGCAAGGCCAGTTTCAATGTGATGGCCGCGCATTTTGGCCGTCTCGGTGCCATGGCCAATGGCCGCGCACCTTATGACGCCAAAGCCGCTGTGGACAACGCCGAGGTGGTCTCTGTCATGGCCAAACTGCCCTGGTCTGCCTTTGTGGAAGGCTCTGACAAAGGCGATACACGCGCCAAGCCCGAAATCTGGAAAGAGTCGGCCAAGTTCAAGGATGCTGCAGACAAGATGCAAGCTGAAATGGTCAAGCTCAACACCGCTGCCAAGGCCGGCAACATCGATGCCCTGAAAGTGGCGTTCGGTCCTGCGGCAGCGTCATGCAAGGCATGCCACGACGCCTTCCGCAAGGATTGATTGCCCCCTCCAGACGGTCCAGCGTTCCCAGTGAACGCTGAGCGTCGGATCAGGATTCGGCCAGCAGTTTGTCGATCAGCTGGTGCAGCTCGGCAAAGTTGGGCGTGCCCACAAAGCGTTTGACGATTTCACCGCGCTTATTAACCAAAAAGGTGGTGGGAGTCAATTGCACATCGCCCCAGGACTTGGCCACCACGCCGGTGTTGTCGATGGCCACTTTGAAGGGCAACTGCCGTGTCTGGGCGAAGTTGACCACGTAACTCGGTGGGTCATAGCGCATGGCCACCGCCACGGTGTCGTAACCCCGTTCCTTGTATTTGTTGTAGGTGGCCACCAGGTCGGGCATTTCCGCCACGCAGGAGGTGCAGCTGGTGGCCCAGAAATTGACCAGCGTGACCTTGCCCTGCAATTGACCGGAGGTCAGGGTGCTGCCATCGAGCAACACAAACGACGATTCCGGTGCGCGCTCCTTGCCGCAGCCCCACAGCGCCAGGCACAGGGTCAGGCCGATCCCGACATTCAGGGCACGGCGGCTGGCAGATTTCAAAGGCTTGGGGTGCAGGGTCATGGGCAGAGTTTAAATCGATCTGCATGCCCACAGGCCAAAGGCCAAATGGGCGGCATGGCTTTCACACAATACCCTGGCGACGCAAGGCCTCTTGCTGCTGGGCGTCCATGCCGAGGACCTCTTGCAGCACCTGCGCGGTGTGTTGTCCCAACATCGGTGGCGGCAAATCCTGGCGAACAGGTGTCTTGCTCATCTTGATGGGGCTGGCCACCAGCCTCAGCTCGGGGTTGAGGGGGTGTTGCCAGGCTTGCACCATGCCGCGTGCCTGAACTTGGGGGTCGACAAACACCTCGCCCAGGGTGTTGATCGCGCCGCAGGGCACTTTGGCCGCCTCCAGGGCGGCCAGCCAGTCGGCTTTGTTGCGGGTTTTCAGGATGCCTTCCAGCACAGGCACCAGGGTGTCACGGTGGCGCACCCGGTCGGCGTTCAGGGCGTAGCGTGGGTCTTGCGCCAGATCGGGCCGGCCGGCCACGGCACAGAACTTGGCGAACTGGCCATCGTTGCCGACGGCCAGAATCAGGTGGTCTCGGCTGCCGGGCGCAGCGCCCGGTGCGGCCATGACTTCGAAAACCTGGTAGGGCACGATGTTCTGGTGCGCATTGCCAGCCCGGCCTGGCACTTTCCCATTGACCAGGTAGTTGGAGCCCAGATTGGCCAGCATGGCCACTTGCGTGTCGAGCAGGGCCATGTCCACCCACTGGCCTTCGCCGGTGCGCTCCACGTGCCGCAGTGCCGCCAGGATGGCCACCGTGGCGTACAGGCCGGTGAACAGGTCGGCCACGGCCACGCCCACCTTTTGAGGGCCGCCGCCCAGGTCGTCGCGTTCGCCGGTCACGCTCATCAAGCCACCCATGCCCTGCACCGCATAGTCGTAGCCCGCCCGCTCGCGGTAAGGACCGGTTTGGCCGAAACCGGTCACGCTGCAGTACACCAGCTTGGAGTTCAGCGCGCTCAGGCTGGCGTAATCCAGGCCATAGCGGGCCATGTCGCCCACCTTGAAGTTCTCCACAAACACATCGCAGTGTTGCACCAGTTCGCGGATCAGGGCCTGGCCTTCGGGCTTGGCAATGTCGCAGGTCACAGACCGCTTGTTGCGGTTGGCCCCCAGGTAATAGGCGGCTTCGGCCGTGTCCTGGCCTTGCGCGTCCTTCAAGAAGGGGGGGCCCCAGGTCCGGGTGTCGTCCCCGGTGCCGGGACGTTCGATCTTGATCACGTCAGCGCCCAGGTCGGCCAGGGTCTGGGTGCACCAGGGGCCCGCCAGCACGCGGGAAAGGTCAAGGACGCGGATGCCATCGAGTGAATTCATGGACTCCATTGTCGCCAAAAGCCAATCGCGCTGCTGATCGGGATAATCACCCCATGCACATCCATCCATCGGCCCTGGCGGCCTGCCTTGTGGGGGCCATGAGCCTGAGCGCTTGCAGCCCCGAACAGAACTGGCGAGACATTGCCCTTGAGGGCAGCAGCCTGAGGTTCCAATTGCCCTGCAAACCCGATCGCACCACCCGCAGCGTGCCCCTGGGTGGCGTGCCGGTGGACCTGCAGGTGGCGGGGTGCGAAAGTGGCAGTGCGATGGTGGCGGTGATGAGTGCCGCCCTGCCCGCCGGGGTCGATGCCAGTGCGGCGATGGCCGCCTGGCAAAAGGCCACCCTGGACAATGCCCGTGTGCCCCAGCCTCTGGCAGACGGCCAGCAACACCCCTGGCACCGGTCCGGCCAATTGCCACTGGCCGCATCCGTCCGGGTGCAGGCCCTGGCGCAGCGCGCCAATGGCCAAGCCGTGCACATGGATGCGGTGTGGGGGGCCGTGGCCGAAGGCGAGAGGGTGCGGCTGGTCCATGCCGTGGTGTACGACCCTCAGCCATCGCCTGCGATGGCCAACACCTTGTTTGACGGAATCAAGCCATGACCACAGCCACCTCGATCCCGGGCAGCTTGTCCCAGCCTGAACGGTTGCCGCGGCGCATGGCGGTGGTGGTGTTTCTGGCCTTTGCCCTGGCGTATTTCTTTTCGGCCCTGGTGCGGGCCATCACCGCCACCTTGTCGCCCACCTTGACCACCGAATTCAATCTGAGTGCGCAAGATTTGGGTTTGTTGGCGGGCGGTTACTTCCTGGGCTTTTCTTTGACCCAGTTGCCGCTGGGCCGGTGGCTGGACAAAAACGGGCCCAAAAAAGTCATCCTGGCGTTTTTGACGTTCGCGGTGTTGGGTTGCCTGGCCTTTGCATGGGCCGACAGCTTTCAGGGTCTGTTGGCTGCGCGCGTGCTGTGCGGGATGGGGGTGAGCGCCTGCCTGATGGCCCCGCTCACCGGTTACCGGCGCTGGTTCGACACCAGCACCCAGCTGCGCGCCAATTCATGGATGCTGATGACCGGATCTTTGGGCATGCTGGCTGCCACCTTGCCGGTGCAATGGCTCATGCCCATCTGGGGCTGGCGTGCCTTGTTCGTGATGCTGGGCGTGATGATCGCCATCGCCATGCTGTTGATCGCCTTGCTGGTCCCGGTCTGGCAACAGCCAGCGGCCACGGCGGACGCCCCCACAACCCCAGCCGACGACGATGGCAGCTACCGTGACATCTGGCGCAGCCCGTATTTCTGGCGCATGGCACCGATCGGCTTTTTCAGTTACGGCGGCATGGTGGCGATTCAGACCCTGTGGGCGGGCCCCTGGATGACCCAGGTGGCGGGCTGGACCGCTGCCCAGGCCGCATCGGGCTTGTTCCTGATCAACCTGGCCATGCTGGTGACCTTCTGGCTTTGGGGGCTGATCACCCCGGGTCTGGCGCGGCGGGGCATTCCTGTCGAGCGCTTGATGGCCTGGGGCCTGCCGTCGAGTTTTGTCGTGATTGGCGCGCTGGTCTGGGCCGGGCCCGCCATTGGTTCGGCTGCAGCGGTGGGCATGGCCATGCTGTGCGTCAGCAGCACCTTTGTGGCCCTGGCGCAACCTGCGGTGGGCATGGCCTTCGCGCCGCACCTGGCCGGCCGGGCCTTGTCGGCTTACAACCTGGTGATTTTCGCGGGCATTTTTGTGGTGCAGTGGGGCATTGGCTTGCTGGTCGATGCCGGGCGCAGCCTGGGACTGTCCAACCCGCAGGCCTACCAGATGGCACTGGCCTGCTTTGGTGCAAGTTCGGTGGCTTCCTGGGTGTTTTTCATCGTCAAAAAGCCCGCTGAGCGTCGATAATCTTTAGCCACCATGATCGGCATCCTCATCATCGCCCACGCTCCCTTGGCCACGGCCTTGCGCGAATGTGCTTTGCACGTTTTTCCCGATTGCGCGGCGGGCGTGCTGGCGCTGGACATCCAGGCCCAGGACGCGCCCGAAGACAGCCTGTCGCGGGCGCGCGTTGCGATGGCCAGCTTGGGCACGCCGGACGTCCTGCTGCTGAGCGATGTCTTTGGTGCCACGCCATGCAATGTGGCCCAGCAACTGGGCGATGGCCTGAACACGCGTCTGGTGGCGGGTGTCAATTTGCCCATGCTGTTGCGCAGCGTGTGTTACCGGCACGAAAGCCTGGAGACCTTGGCCGCACGGGCCCATGCGGGCGGCACCCAAGGCGTCATGCCCGTGGGCAGCACCGCACCCCAAAACCAAAACGGAAAACAACATGCCCCAAGCCACCGTGACCATCAGCAATAAACTGGGTTTGCACGCCCGGGCTTCGGCCAAACTCACCAAGCTGGCCGGCAGTTTCCCCTGCGAGGTCTGGATGAGCAAGGGCGAGCGCCGCATCAACGCCAAAAGCATCATGGGCGTCATGATGCTGGCAGCAGGCCTGGGCAGCGAGGTGCTGCTCGAGACCCTGGGCGAGCAGGAAGACGAGGCCCTGTCGGCGCTGCTGGCCCTGATCCATGACAAATTCGGTGAAGGCGAGTAAGCCATGACCTTCAGTATCCATGGCCTGGCCGTGGCGCGAGGGATCGCCATCGGGCGTGCGGTGCTGGTGGCGTCCAGCCGCGTGGATGTGGCGCACTATTTTGTGAAACCCGAGCAAGTCGGTGCCGAGATCATGCGCTTGCGGGTGGCCCGCGATGCGGTGGTGGATGAGCTGCAGCGGCTGCAAAAGGACATGCCCAAAGACGCACCGCACGAGCTTGTGGCCTTGCTCGACGTGCACCTGATGCTGTTGCAGGACGAAGAGCTGACCGCAGGGGTGGTTCACTGGATCAAAACCCGCCACTACAACGCAGAGTGGGCCCTGACCAGCCAGCTTGAAATCATCGTGCGCCAGTTTGAGGAGATGCAAGACCCCTACCTGCGCGAGCGCAAAGCCGACATGGAGCAAGTCGGTGAGCGTGTGCTGCATTGCCTCAAAGGCACCGGGCCCATGGTGGCACAGGCCCGACGGCCGCAGCGGCCCCAACAAGAGCTGCAACTGGGGGACACCGACGTGCCGCTGGTGCTGGTTGCACACGACCTGTCACCGGCCGACATGCTGCAATTCAAGCAAAGCGTGTTCACCGGGTTCGTGACCGATGTGGGCGGCAAAACCTCGCACACCGCCATCGTGGCCCGCAGCCTGGACATCCCGGCCGTGGTCGGTGCCCGCACCGCCAGTCAGCTGGTCAAGCAAGACGACTGGGTCATCATCGATGGCGATGCCGGCGTGGTCATCGTCGACCCTTCACCGATCATTTTGGCCGACTACGGTTTCAAGCAGCGCCAGGGCGAGCTCGAGCGTCAACGGCTGGCCCGTTTGCGCCACACACCCTCGGTCACGCTGGACGGTCAAAAAATCGAGCTGTTGGCCAACATTGAGATGCCGGAAGACACCCAGGCCGCCATCACAGCCGGGGCGGTCGGTGTGGGCCTTTTCCGAAGTGAGTTTCTGTTCATGGGGCGCCAGGGGCATTTGCCCGACGAAGAAGAACAGTACCAGGCCTACCGCCGGGCGGTCGATGGCATGAACGGTTTGCCCGTCACCATCCGCACGGTGGACGTGGGGGCCGACAAACCGCTGGATGAGGCCCGCCACGATGCCGCGCACCTGAACCCTGCCCTGGGCTTGCGCGCCATCCGCTGGAGTTTGGCCGATCCGGC
>JAIXXW010000286.1 GCA_027490555.1 Comamonadaceae bacterium
ACGGTGCTCACGGCGCTGCTGGGGACACCGTTTTTTCCACAGGTCAAGGGCGGCGTGCTTTTTCTCGAAGACGTGGGCGAACACCCGTACCGCATCGAGCGCATGCTCACCCAGCTTCTGCACGCGGGCGTGCTGGCCCAGCAAAAGGCGGTGCTCATTGGCCAGTTCAGCAAGTACAAGCTGGTGCCCGCCCATGACAAAGGCTTCAAACTGACCACCGTGGTCGACGGGCTGCGCAGCCAGATCAAGGCGCCCGTCCTCACCGGCTTGCCTTTTGGCCATGTCGACACCAAGGTACTGCTGCCTGTGGGGGCCCGGGTGGACCTGGTCACCGAGGGGCGTGACGCACTGATGGTCTGGGGCCACATTTGAACCATGGAGGGATCAGCATGCGCACAACAGGGATGAAATGGCTGGGACGGTTGAGTGTGTTGGCCATCGGCCTGCTGATGCTCGTCGGGGGCGTGCTGTCGGTTCAGGTGCTGCGCAGCTTGCCCCAGCTCGATGGCACGCTGCAGTTGCCCGGCCTGGCAGCGCCCGTCAGCATCGGCCGCGATGCCGCCGATGTGACGCACATCCAGGCAGCCTCACCCCTGGATGCCTGGCGGGCCATGGGTTTTGTGCATGCCCAGGAACGCGGATGGCAACTCGAATTCAACCGCCGCGTCATGCGGGGCCAATTGTCGGAAATCTTGGGCCCGGCCACCCTGGACACCGACAAACTGATGCGGACCCTGGGCATCATCGAAGTGGCCCAACAACAGCTGCGAGGCCTGTCGCCCTTGGCCCAGGCCGCCTTGCAAGCTTACAGCGAAGGCATCCAGACGGCCTGGCAAACCGGCGCCGTGCGGCCATCCCCCGAATTCCAGATCCTGGGGACCCGCGCCGGCGGTGCCAACGGCACCGCCTGGGCCCCCGAGGACAGTGTGGGCTGGGCACTGATGATGGCCCTGGATTTGGGCGGCAACTGGGGCCAAGAGTTCGCCCGCCTGAGCTCGGCCAAGGTGCTCAACAACGAACAACTGTGGCAACTGCTGCCGCCATACCCCGGGGAAAAGCCGGCATCGTCCGTGGATTTGCCCGCTCTCTATGCCAAGCTGGGCGTTTACGCCAACACCACCCCTAGGGCCCAAACCGTGCCCGCACAGCCTGTGGCGCAACAGGCCTGGGCCCAATGGTCGGCCGAATGGGTGCGCGACATGGGCACCCTGGATGGCAAGGGCAGCAACAACTGGGTGGTGCCCGCCAGCCACTCGGTCACGGGCCACCCCCTGCTGGCCAATGACCCCCACCTGGCACTCGGTGCCCCGGCCATTTGGTACTTTGCCCGGCTGCAGGCACCGGCAGGGGCGTGGCAAGGACAGGCCCTGCCGGCACTGGACGTGATCGGCGCCACCTTGCCAGGCTTGCCCTTTGTGGTGCTGGGGCGCACCCGCGGTGTGGCCTGGGGCTTCACCAACACCGGCCCGGATGTGCAGGACCTGTACCTCGAACAACTCGACGCCAACCGTCCCGATCACTACCGCACACCGGACGGTTGGGCCCAGTTCGACACCCGTTCGGAAACCATCCGGGTCAAAGGGCAGGGCGATGTCGTGCTGAAAGTGCGCAGCACGCGACACGGCCCGGTCATCAGCGATGTGCAACCGCAATACGCCGGATTGATCCAAACCCAGGCCTATGCCGTCAGCCTCAGGTGGTCGGCACTCACGCCGGACAACCAGACCATCGAGGCCGGCATGCAGGCCAACTGGGCCCAAAACGTGCCCCAGCTCGAAAAGGCCTTCGCCAACCACCACGCCCCGATGCAAAGCGTGGTGATGGCCGACACACAAGGCGAGGTGGCCTACCGGGCCATTGGCAAGGTGCCGGTACGCTCGCCACGCAACGACATCCGGGGCGTGGCCCCGGCCCCGGGGTGGTTGCCACAGTACGACTGGCAAGGGTGGATTCCCTATGCCGAAAATCCGGCGCTCAACAGCGCGCAGATCAGCGCCAAAGGCTGGCATGCCACGGCCAACCAGAATATCCTGCCACCAGGCTACCCGCATTTTGTGGGGGGTGACTGGACAACGCCCGAGCGTTTTGAGCGCATCGAGCAATTGATGGCCGCCACACCCCGCCACAGCCTGTCGACAATGCAAGCGGTGCAAAACGATGTGCTGTCGCTGGGCGCTCGGGTGCTGTTGCCCACCGTGCTGAAAGCCCAACCCAGCCACGCTTTGGGTGAGCAGGCCATGCAGTTGCTGCGCGCATTTGACGGCCACATGCATGCCGACAGCGCCGCTGCCTTGATCCTGAACGTCTGGGCCGATGAAATGACCCGGGCCGTGCTGGTCCCCCGTCTGGGTGCAGAACGCTTTCAGGGCCTGTACGGCAAACGGCACTTCAGGGCCGCGCTGGAGGGCATCTTGGCCCGTGACGACACATTCTGGTGTGGCGATGCGGGTTGTGCGCCCCAGGTCAGTTCCGCCCTGGACCGCAGCTTGAGCCGCATCGCGGCCCAGTTGGGTCAGGACATGCGCCAATGGCGCTGGGGGCGGTGGCACCCGGCCATCAGCAGCCACAAACCCTTTGGCAAGGTGCCGGTGCTCAAAACCCTGTTCGATGTGCGTGTCGAAAGCCCAGGGGATCTGTTCACCGTCAATGTGGGCCAGTATTGGGCCAACGACAAAACCGAACCTTTTGCCAACCGGCACGCCGCGTCCATGCGCGCGGTGTATGACCTGAGTCCCGCCGGCGAATCGGTGTTCATCTACCAGACTGGCCAAAGCGGCCATGTGTTCTCGCCACGCTACAGCAACATGGCCCATGAATGGGCCCAGGGCCGTTACCGGCCCTTGCGGTGGTCCGACGCCAATCTGGTGCACCGTTTACAACTCTTGCCTTGAACGGATGACAGGGAGGGGCACCACGGCGGCGTGCGCCGGTGGTGGTTTCCTGTCGTGGTGTCCGGTGGTGGTGTTCGGTAGCCCTGCGCTCACCATGCCTCTTACTTTACATAATAATCATCGTATGAAGTCAAAGAGATGCAGCACCACGGCAGATGGCACGCTTCATCGGGCCTCAGTTAGCTCACTGAGGCTGGGCAGGCCTGTCCGCCGTGTTGGGCTGGGCTGGTGCATTGGCCCGTTTTTGGCGCTCGGCCAAACGGGCCAAGCCGGTTTCAATCAGTTCTCGGGCATTGGGCCGCTGGCCTCGGATGGCGAAATCCAGGGCCGTCATACCCAGCTGGTTTTTCAGGGTCAGGTCGGCGCCCGCCTGGATCAGGACTTTGACGGCTTCGGGCGTGCCGTACATCGCCGCCATCATCAAAGGCGTGGTGCCGTTCGGCGATTCCGCGTCGATGTAGGCGCTTTTGTCGAGCAAAAACTCGATGATCGGCACATGTCCACCCGTGGCGGCGTAATGCAAGGGCGTCCATCCGGTCTTGTTGACGTCGGCATCGTTGTCCACCAAGCGCTTGACCAAGGGGAAATAACCCCGCAGTGCGGCCAGCATCAGCGGACTTTCATCGCTCGCATTGCGCACCTCGGTGCGCGTCGTGGGCCAGCTGGCCAACAGTTCGGCCACCTGCAGGGACGGCTCTTGCACCGCGACCATCAAGGCGGGCACACCCGCAGGATTGACCGAATTCGGATCGAAACCTCTTTGCAGCAGGGCTTGCACCACGCGGACATTGTCGAATTGAATGGCCTTGAAAAAGTCCTCGTAGGCACCGGCCTGCGCTTGCACTGAAAATCCTAAAACTACAATGAAAACAATGCGCTTGATGAATTTATTCAAGTAAAGCATGAATATTTACCCTTGGGTTTTGGGGAACAAACGCAAAAAATTGCGGGTCGTCAATTCGCCAATCGCCTCCGAGCTCGCGCCCCGCAACTCACCCAGCAAACGGGCCACCCAGGGCACATAAGACGGGTTGTTCAACTTGCCCCGGTAGGGCACGGGGGCCAGATAAGGGCTGTCGGTCTCGATCAACAGGCGGTCATCCGGGACAAATTTGGCCACTTCGCGCAGATCGGCCGCCGACTTGAAGGTCAAAATCCCCGACAAGGAGATGTAAAACCCCATGTCCAGGGCCGCACGCGCCACCTGCAGGCTTTCGGTGAAGCAGTGGAACACCCCGCCTGCAGAAGCGGCATCCCCGCACTCGCCCTCCTCTTTCAGGATCGCGATCGTGTCATCCGACGCGTCCCGGGTGTGGATCACCATGGGCAAATGCGTTTGGCGCGCAGCCCGGATGTGGGTGCGAAAGCGTTCACGCTGCCAGGCCAGATCGGCCACCGTGCGACCGCCTTTGCGCGCCTCCATCTGGTAGTAGTCCAGCCCGGTTTCACCGATGCCCACCACCTTGGGCCGGGCGGCGCCCTCCAGCAAATCCTGCAAGCTGGGCTCGCGCACCCCCTCGTTGTCGGGGTGCACGCCCACCGTGGCCCACATGTTGTCGTGTGCCAGGGCCAAACCGTGCACCTCGTCGAACCTCTCCATCGTGGTGCAAATCACCAGGGCGCGGGTCACCTGGGCGTCCTGCATGGCTTGCCGGATGCTGTCGAGCTGGCCCATGAGTTCAGGGAAATTCAAATGGCAATGGGAATCGGTGTACATGGCTCAGGCCCTGGACGTCAGGGTTTGATGCGCGTCAGCGCTCAGGGCTTCCAGCATCAGGCCCGCGTTGAACGGGTGTTCGGCGCTGCGGGCAGATTGGACCAAGCGCTTGAACCAGTCGGTCAGCACCCTCACAGAGGCCGAGGTGGCGGGCAAATCGGCCGGGGCAAAAAAACGTGGCGGCGCACCGGCTTGGCGCAGCACCAGATCGTGGCAAAGCTTTTGCAGGGCATCGATGGCCTGTGCAGGGCTCAAATCGGCCAAGTGACGGGCATCGCCCTGGAGCATGGCTTTGGGCAGGGCAGCCCACCATTGCGGTGTGGTGCCGGCTTGGGCCTGGCGCAGCACATCGGCCGGGCGGCCGCCCGTACTGCGCCACAAATCTTGCGCCACTGAAAGAGGCACGCCCTGCCCGGTCAACCAGCCCAAAGCTTCCTCGGACTCGGGCCACTGCATGGTGTGGGTCAGGCAACGGCTGCGGATGGTGGGCAGCAGCTGGTGGCCGGCTTCGGTGGCCAGCACAAAACGCACCTCGCCAGGCGGCTCCTCCAGGGTCTTGAGCAAGGCATTGGCGGTGATGGTGTTCATGCGTTCGGCCGGAAACACCAGCACCGCCTTGCCGCGCCCACGCGCGTCGGTGCGCTGGCAAAACTCCACCGCCTCGCGCATCGCATCCACCCGGATTTCTTTGCTGGGTTTGCGGGCTTTCTTGTCGATCTCGTCCTGGGCTTTTTCCGACAAGGGCCAGCCCAGTTCGATCATCACGGTCTCGGGCATCAGCACCTGCAAATCGGCATGGGTTCGCACGTCGACCGCATGGCAACTGGGGCA
>JAIXXW010000022.1 GCA_027490555.1 Comamonadaceae bacterium
ACCGTTTACGGTCTGGCCGCCAGTGCCACCGACGACGCGGCGGTGGCCCTCATCTTTGCCGCCAAGGGCCGCCCGGCCGACCACCCCTTGATCGTGCATGTGGCCAGCGTCCACCAGGTGCCGCTGTTCGCGGCGCAGGTGCCCGGGTTTGCGCAGCGCTTGATGCAGGCTTTTTGGCCCGGACCGCTCACCCTGATCCTGCCGCGCCAGCCGGGCGTGGCCACGGCGTCGGCTGGTGGGCAGGACTCCATCGGCCTGCGCTGCCCCTCGCACCCGGTGGCGCAAGCGCTGCTGCAGGCCTGTCTGGCACGCGGCGTGACCGGCCTGTCCGCGCCCAGCGCCAACCGCTTTGGCCGCGTGAGCCCCACCACCGCTGCGCACGTGCAGTCGGAGTTGGGCGGTGACCTGCTGGTTTTGGATGGCGGCGACTGCGCTGTGGGCATCGAGTCCACCATCATCGACTGCACACGCGGCGAACCGGTGCTGTTGCGCCCGGGCCAGATCACACGATCGCAGGTGGAGGCCGCGTGTGGCCGTGTGGTGCTGGACAAGGATGCGCCACAGGATGTGATGGCGCAGGCCGCGCCGCGCGCTTCGGGCACGCTGGCATCGCACTACGCGCCCCGCGCCAGGGTGCGCTTGATGTCGGCACCCGACATCGCTCAAAGGCTGCAAGCCTTGGGCCCGCAGGCCAACAACCTGGGGCTGTGGTCTGTGCATCGGCCCGATGCCGGCGCAGGGGTGGTGTGGCGTGCCCAGCCGCAAAGCGCTGCACAGGCCGCGCACGAGCTGTTCAGCACCCTGCGCGATCTGGACGCCCTGGGCGTCACGCAGATCTGGGTGCAGCTGCCGCCCGACACGCCCGAGTGGGAGGGCGTGCGGGATAGGCTGCAGCGGGCGGCGGCATGAATCCGAAATCCCCCAAATCCGCTGGAGAGGGTTTAGGGGTGGTCGCTGCAGTGGCGATCAGAAACGCATGCCCAAAGCCAGGCTGAAGGAAATTGGATCGAGCGTCGTATCGATGGTTTGCCCTGTGGAAAATGAAGTGCGGTTTTTCAAAAGGGTTTTGCTCAAGGACGTATCGATCAGCCATCTATCATTCAAGGCATAAGTGAAGCCCAATTGAGGGGTCAGTCCAAATTTGGATTCAACGCGCAACGAGGTAGGCATACCGCCGGGGTTGGTGGTGGCGGTCAGGGCACTGGAGCCTTGCGCATCAAAAAAATATGCGTAGGTGATACCCATGCCCACATAAGGTCTGAACGTGGCGGTGGCCTGGTTGAATCTGTATTGACCAAAGACCGTGAATGGCAATGCTTTGACGCTGCCCAGTTGTCCTGCTCCCGCCAAGGCGCCTGCACCATGAAGTTGGTGTGTGAATGGCAACGCCACAGGAATATCGAAGGACAGGTGGTCGGTGTACATGAAAGTGACGCCACCACTCAACTGGGTGTCTTTGCCAACGTCTGTTTTGGTATTGGCAAAGCTGGGGGCGGTCATGTCACCACTGGTCACCTGGGGGGATATCTGTGTAGCTCCGAATCGGATCAGTCTGGTGCCAGCAGCTTGCGCATGGGCCTGCCAATGTGTCATGACCAAGACCGCAGCAGCAATGATTTTCAAACTTGTTTTCATGATGGGTTCTCCATGCGGTTCAGGGTTTACAACCAGCCAGCCAAGACCAATTCTTTGGTGACCAATTGAGCCAGCAGTTTGTGCCCATAAGGTGTGGGATGCACACTGTCCGCAAACAAATAGCGAGAGGTGTTTCCAGGAATCAGGTTGTTGGTGTTGCAGACCAAGGAGCTGCCACTTGCTTCAACCCCAGGTGTGGCAAACCCGTTATTGGGGTGATTCAGATTGCATGCCATGCCGGTGACATTGCTCAATCCAAACTGCGCTGGATTGGCGATTTGGCGTTGATTTTCGGTAAAAACATCGACAAACAAGACGTTGGATTGACCCCTTAAATCCGCTTTCAAGCGCTCATTGAAAGCCCTTGTCATCGCCAACACGAGCTGCTGAGTGGAGTTGTCCGTGACACCATTGTTGGTGGTGATCGTGCTCAGCGCATAGGGCGTCAAGCTCACGTCGGGCAAATTCGTCACCACCACCCGTCTGGCACCTTTGCTGATCATGTTGGTGACGCTGGCGCTCAATTGCGCTGCGGCGGTGACCATCGCCGCCAATGCGTTGGGGGCACCGGTATTCGCGATGTACTGAGCCGCAGCCAATTTTCCAGCAGAAGCCGCAGCGCTGGTGGCTGAATTGACCGCAGGCATATACGAATTGGGGTCCTGTGAATTGCCTGGCTGAACCACAGCAGCACCAATGGCCGCATTGACAATCGACTGCTGTGAGCCGTTTTGGGCGGCTGCCTGTTGCATGGCGACTCCAATGGCCTGTCCCGCCGCAACCCTGTCAGTGGCGTTTTGGCTGAACAGGTCGATCAAGGTCGAGGTGAAGGTGGCGTTGCCAGCCGTATTTCCTGCAGCAGTTGCCGCAGCAGTCAAGATACTGGCTTGGGCAAAAAGTTCATTGGCACCACCTTGCACAGTGACCAGTTCGCTCCCGGAGAAAAGGCCATTGTTGCGGGCCAGATAATTTTCAACCTGTGTGACGATGGGTTCGGTGAGTGCGCCATTGTTGCGACCTGTGCCATTGGGATCGCTCACGCGAGAGCCACCTTGGGCATAGTTGGTGCAGCCTGCGATGTTGCTGACAGGTACGCCAAACCCCCCGGTGCGAGCCGCACATGAGACTTGTCCTGTGGCGGCTGCGGAAACCAGTTGGGCCCATGTATAGCTGGGAACGGGCTCAGAGCCGACAGCACCCATCACGCCATTGACCGTGAAAAGACCCCCGCCAAGTGCTGCCACCGGGCCAACCTTGTAGGCGCCTGGGTCACTCAGACTGTCGCCAAATGAAACGACCGAAGAATATGAGACCTTGGGTGATTGACTTGCCTCATTTCGACCGCCACACCCCGTGAGCAGGATCATCACTGAGGCGATCACGCAGGTAGACAGACCCCATTTACTTTTTTCCCACATCAGTCGTCTCCAAAAATAAAAAGAACACCTGTTCTTTTTTGCATCCTAGGAGTGAAACTGGTTGACCAAATATAGGGTATTTACTAGTTTTGATGAAATCATTGAAAAATTTCATCGGTAACGCAGCTTCATCACCAAAATCATCAGGGCCAGGCTGGTGGTGATGGCGTTGGCGATGATGATGGGCCAGGCCGTCAGCAAGAGGCCATAGACCAGCCACAGGGCCACACCTGCTGTGAACAGGCTGTACATGCCCAGCGAAATGCCGCTGACATCGCGGGTGCGAAAGGTTTGCCAGGCTTGCGGGATGAAGCTGGCGGTGGTGAGGCAGGCGGCGATGGAGCCCACCCAGTCGATGAGGTTCATGCGGCGAAGTCCCTGCGAGGTCTGGCCATGGGTCAACGCGGGCTGGCGCGTTGTGCGGTTTTGCGATCTGGGCCTTTGGGGGTGCGCGGGCCGGTCGCGGCCACTTCTGTGTCACGCACCGTCCACTCCAGCAACTGGTCCAGCGCGGCCCGCGCCTGGTGCGCGTTGGGGTGGTGCAGCACGGCCACCAGGGTGTAGCGCTGGCCGCTTTGGCCTTGCACATAACCGGCCACCGAGGCCACATCGCGCAGTGAGCCGGTCTTGAGCCAGGCTTGGCCAATCACGGGCGATTGCGGCAGGCGGTCTTTCAGGCGGGCCGCTGTGCCGTCCACCCCGGCCAGCGCCAGCGAGTCTAGAAAATGCTGGGCGTGCGGTCCAGCATGGGCCGCCTGCAGCAGGGCGGTGAGGGCCTGCGCCGTGCTGCGTTCGCTGCGCGACAGGCCCGAGCCGTTGTCCAGCACCGGCTCATCCTGTCCGGCAAAGCCCTGGCGCCACCATTGCGACAGGCGCAACCGAGAGGCTTCGAAGCGCCCGGGCGCCCCCATCTCGCTCGACAGCGTCAGGTACAGCTGCTGCGCCATCACATTGTTCGAGAACTTGTTGATGTCCTTGATCACCTCGGACAAGGGCAGGGAGGGCGCTTCCAGCAGCAGGCGCGCCGAAGCCGAGCGCGTGCCATAGCGCACCTGTCCGGTCAGCAGTCCACCGGCTTGCTGCCACAGGGCTTGCATCACGCGGGGCGCATAGGCTTGCGGCTCGGGGAAAGCCACCGGCCACTCGCGTTCGCCGCAGCTGGACGGGTAGCGGCCCGCAAAGCGCACCTGCAAGGGCTGGCTGAAGTCGGCCTGCAGTTGGCGCCGCCAATCGCTGCAGGGGGCCTGGCTCAGGGGCAACTGGGTGGGCACGGACAGGCCGGCCAGGGGCGGCTCAAATCGGACCTGCACCTGCCCGCTGGCCGGGTCGGGCGTGAATTTGTAGACCACGGCTTTGAAGTTGAGCAGCAGGCCATCGGGGCCGACGTTGTAGGGCCGCAGGGGTTCGTCGTCAAAGGGCTCGCTGCGCTCGCG
>JAIXXW010000360.1 GCA_027490555.1 Comamonadaceae bacterium
GATGAATTCAAAGTCGATGTCGTAGATGCTTTTGCCGTCTTCAAAACGGTCGATCAAATACAAGGGCGCGCCGCCAATGCCTTTGATGGCGGGCAGGCGCAGCTCCATCGGGCCGGTGGGCACATCCACGGGCTGGGCCCCGAGTTCAAGCGCCCGCGCATAGGCTTTGTGCGAATCCTTCACCCGAAACGCCAGCGCACAAGCGCAAGGGCCGTGCTCGGCGGCAAAGTAGCCGGCCAGGCTTTTGGGCTCGCGGTTGACGATGAAGTTAATGTCGCCCTGGCGGTACAGCACCACGTCCTTGGAGCGGTGCCTGGCCACCAGCGAAAAGCCCATTTTTTCGAACAGGGGCTCCAGGACATGGGGCAGAGGGGAAGCGAACTCGACAAACTCGAAACCGCACAAACCCATGGGGTTGTCGAACAGATCGGCCATGAAAATCTCCAGTGAAAAGCAGGACCGCGCTGCACCATGAGCGCGGCCCGAATTGAAAATCGGACAAGCAAAAAGAGGGGATGCTCAACAAGCTTGCGGCGGCGCGCAAGGCTTGCCCCGCGTGCTGCGCGCGAGGTGGATGCCGAAGATCAAAACCTGGATGGCCATGCCTGCATGGTCGTCGCCCGCCTGCCAAAAGTCAAGCGACGACCTGGCGGCCTCATTGCGCCTCGATGCCCGCCTTCTTGACCAGCGCAGCAAAGCGCTCCATTTCGCTTCGGAAGATGCGCTGCGCTTGTTCGGGCGTGCTGATGGCGATGGTGTTGCCTTGCTTGGCCATGGTGTCCTTCACGGCCGGATCGTTGAAGGCCTGCACCAGGGCATCGTTGATCCTTTTCACATTGGCTGCGCTCATGCCCTTGGGGCCGAGCACGCCAAACCAGGCATCGATCACGTAAGTGGGCAAGCCCTGCTCCACAAAAGTGGGAATGTCTGGCGCAGCGGCGCTTCGCTTGTCGCCACACATGCCCACAGCTTTGAGCGCACCACTTCGGATGTGCTGCTGTACGCTGGGCAAAGCCAAAACGGCAAAGTCAATTTGACCCCCCAACAAGTCGGTAACCATGGGGCCTACGCCTTTGTAAGGGATGTGGCGCGCCTTGACACCGGCTTCGTCCACAAACATTTCAGCGGCCAAGTGCAAGATCGTTCCCGTGCCACCAGAGCCGAAGTTGTAACCGTCTGGCTTGGCACGCAGGGCGGCAATGAATTCACGGCTGTTGTTGGAGGGCACTTTTTGCGGGTTCGCCACCAACACCAAGGGCGTGGACCCCAGCAGCGCAATCGGTGTGAAATCGGCGGGCATTTCAAACGGCAGGTTCTTGATGACGCTGGGGAAAATCACCACGTTGTTGGACACCACCGACAGGGTGAAGCCGTCGGGCGGGGTTTTGGCCATGGCCTGCAAGCCGATCACGCCGCTGGCGCCGGCCTGGTTTTCCACGATGACGTTGGCCCCCAATGCCTTGCCAATCGCAGGCGCTGCTGCGCGCGTGATGGCGTCCACGCCCGAACCGGTGGCGTTGGGCAAGATGAACTTGACGGGGCGGTCGGCCTGGGCCAGGGACAGGCCCGGCATGGCGCTGGCGGCCAGGGTCGCCAAAGTGGCCAAAGCGGTGCGGCGTGTGGTGTGTTTTGTCATGGTTTGTCTCGTTGTAGGTCGTTGAGGAAAGGAAAAGGGTATCGGCTCAGGCCACGGCCTTGTGGGATCGCAGACGCTCGATCTCGGCAGCGTCCAGGCCCAGCCCCCGCAGCAGTTCGTCGGTATTTTCACCTTGGCGGGGCGGTTGGTGGCGAACACCCAGGCGCTGTCCGTCCATGGTGAAGGGGAACAGCGCAGCGCGGGCGGTCTGGCCGGCTTTGGGGCCGTCGCTCAGGCGCACATCGGCCAGGGCGCCGGTGGCGTTCAGGTGCGGGTCGTCAAACAGCTCTTCGGGCTTGGCGATGGGTGCAAAAGGCAGGCCGGCTTTTTCAAAAATCGCGGTCAGCTCGGCCGCGGTGTAGGCCTGCAGACGGCGGCGCAATTCGGGCATCAATTCGCCACGCAAGGACACCCGGGCGTTGTTGTCGCCATAACGCGGGTCGGCTTTCAGGTCGGCAAAGCCCAGGACATCGCAGAAAGTGGCCCATTGCGCATCGCTCACGGCCGCCAGAAAAATCTGCTCTCCGTTTTTGACGGTGAACACGTCGTACACCGCCCAGGCCGAGATGCGGTTGGGCATGGGCTCGGCGGCTTTGCCGGTGATGGCGTACTGCAGCATGTGCTGGCCGACCAAAAACACGTTGTTCTCGAACAGGCCCGACTGGATCTCTTGCCCGCGCCCGGTGATGCCCCGCTGGATCAGCGCGCCGAGCACACCGATCGCGCCGAACATGCCGCCCATGATGTCGTTGACACTGGTGCCCGCGCGCAAGGGGTCGCCGGGGCGGCCCGTCATGTAGGCCAGGCCGCCCATCATCTGCACCACTTCGTCGAGCGCGGTGCGGTGCTCGTACGGGCCGGGCAGAAAACCCTTGAGGCTGGCGTAGATCAGCCGGGGGTGGTTGGCCGACAGGCTGGCGTAGTCCAGGCCGTACTTGGCCATCGAGCCGGGCTTGAAGTTTTCGGCCACCACATCGGCCGTGGCGCACAGGCGGCGCGCCACCTCGGCCCCTTGCGGGCTTTGCAGGTTGATCTGGATGCTCTTCTTGTTGCGGTTGAACATCGGGAAAAAGCCCGCGCCCGAACCCAGCAAATGCCGCGTGCGGTCGCCATCGATGGGCTCGACCTTGATGACCTCGGCCCCCATGTCGGCCAGCACCATGCCGCAGGTGGGGCCCATGACCATGTGGGTGAACTCGACCACGCGCAGGCCTTCGAGCGGGAGTGGTTTGTCTGAAATCGTCATGCCATCACTTCTGGGGTGTGCAGGGTCCGGGGCAAACCCGCCTGCGCGATCGAACCGTGCAGGCATTCGCCTGCGAGCCACTGCGCCACCTGGGCGCGCAAAGCCAATAGCTTAGCGACATCGATGCCGGTGGCAACGCCCATGCTGGCAAACAAGTAGGCCAGGTCTTCGCTGGCCACATTGCCACTGGCCCCTGGCGCATGCGGGCAACCGCCAATGCCGGCCAGGCAAGCGTCAAACCGGGTCTCGCCGGTTTGCAGCGCGGCCATCACATTGGCCAGGCCCAGGCCACGGGTGTCGTGAAAGTGGCCACAGGCCAGCTGGTCGCCCGCCACCGCCCGGACCCGGGCGAACAGCTCGCCCACCTGGCGCGGGTCGGCATAGCCGACGGTGTCGGCCAGGCCCACGCGGTCCACACCCAGCTCCAGCACGGCCTGCACCAGGCACAGCACTTCACCGGGCTCGACCCGGCCCTGCAAGGTGCAGCCAAACGCCGTGCTGATGCCCACCTCGATGCGGATGGCCGATCCACGCGCACGCCGCGCATCGACCAGGTCGGCGATCTCGGCCACCACCTGGTCGGGGGTTTTGCGCAAATTGGCCAGGCTGTGGGCATGGCTGGCCGACAGGGGCAGCAGCATCCAGTCCGCACCACTGTCCATGGCGCGCTCGGCCCCCTTGAGGTTGGGCACCAGCACCGACACGCACAGGCCCGGCAAGGTCTGGGCAAAGGCCACCAGAGTGGCCGTGTCGGCCAGCTGGGGCAGCAATTTAGGGGGCACGAAAGAGCCGACTTCGATCTCGCGGATGCCGGCCTCGTAGGCGCCCTGAATCCACTGCAACTTGTGCCCGGTGGGCAGGGTGCGGGCGATGCTTTGCAGCCCATCGCGCAGGCCCACTTCGCGGATCGTCACCTGCTGGGGCCAAACCAGTGCGTTCATGTCCAATGTCCTTGGGAAAGGTCAGCATGGAGTTTAATGGCTGGGATCGCACCTAGAATGCCCACAGACCTTTGCCTGCAGGGTGAGGCGTCTCCCGCCAACCCGTCCGCCTTGTCATGAACACCACCGACTGGAAAATCCTTTACCTCAGCCAGGACCCAGGCCAGATCCGCCGCCAGCTCGCGGGGGCGCGCGTGGTCCGGGCGCAGGCCGGGCCGCTGCGCGACGATGTGTCGACCGACGAGATCACGCCGGTGCACATCATGAGCCATTACGACGACACGCTCGGCGACTTTGCCCACACCGGGCTGCACTGCGGCGGCGAAAACCCAATTGCGCGCCAGGCCTTGCGGCAGGCCGGGTTTCAGGTGCTGGTGGCGGGCCGCCGCTACGGCAAGGGCTCCTCGCGCGAGCACAGCCCCACGGCGGAAAAACTGGCGGGCGTGCAGCTGGTGATCGCCGAGAGTTTTGA
>JAIXXW010000384.1 GCA_027490555.1 Comamonadaceae bacterium
GAGGACCCGGCCGATCTGATCGATGACCTGAAAAAAGCGCTCAAAGCGGCGGAGAAAGCCGCATGAAAATCCCAGTTCAAGGCCAGGCGCTGTACGCCTACACCGGGGGCAAGCCTTTCAACCCCGCCCAGCCCACCGCCGTGTTCATCCACGGCGTGCTCAATGACCACAGTGTCTGGATCCTGCAAAGCCGCTACCTGGCGCACCACGGCTGGAACGTGCTGGCCATTGACCTGCCTGGGCACTGCAAAAGCGAAGGCGCTGCGCCGCAGAGCGTAGAGCAAGCCGCCGACACCGTGCTGGCTTTGCTCGATGCCCTCAACATCGACCAGGCTGCGCTGATCGGGCACAGCTTTGGCTCGCTCATCGCCCTCGAAGCCACAACCCGCGACGCCCAGGCCCAGCCCGGGCGCATTGGCCACTTGGTGATGGTTGGCACCGCCTACCCGATGCGGGTCTCGCCCGCCTTGCTCGATCTCTCGGTCAGCGCCCCCATGCGGGCGATCGACATGGTCAACGTCTTTTCCCACTCGACGCTCGCGCCGCCGCCTTCGGCCTTGGGCCCGGGCACCTGGCTGTATGGCGGCAGCAAAGCGCTGATGCGCCGCGTGCTGGCCAGCAACACGCAGGTCAATGTGTTCCACACCGGCTTCAAGGCCTGCGACGACTACCGGGGCGCAGAAGCGGCCATGGCCTGTGTCGGCTGCCCCACCCTGTTTGTGCTGGGCCAAGCCGACCAGATGACGCCACCCAGGGCCGCGCAAAGCCTGCTGGCCCTGTGCCAGCGGCCCACGGTGGTGCAACTGCCCGCAGGCCATTCGCTCATGACCGAGGCGCCCGAGGGTGTGCTGCAGGCGCTCAAGGATTTTTTAAAACCGTGAGCGTGACGACCCTTCGCGCACAGGGCTGCGCTCCCACAGCATGAACACATTGACTGCCCACATCACCCCGCCCATGTCGGCTGACAGGGCCCAGGAAATCGCCCGGTCGATGGACCTGCGGGCCTTGCCGCGTGATTTTCTGGACAACCCCTACCCGGTTTACGCCGCGCTGCGCCAGACCGAGCCCATCAAGCGCATGCCCGACGGGTCTTACTTCCTGACGCGCCACGCCGATCTGGTGACGGTGTACCGCGACGCCAAAGTCTTCAGCTCCGACAAGCAAGTCGAGTTCGGCCCCAAATACAACCATGCCCCGTTCAACCAGCCACCCTGGGCTGCAACCGGGGGCGTGGCCCCGCTGTTTGAACACCACACGCACAGCCTGGTCTTCAACGACCCGCCGCTGCACACCCGGGTGCGCCGGCTCATCATGGGCGCCCTCACCCGCCGTGCCATCGAGGCGATGGAACCCGCTCTGGTGCTGCTGGTGGACAGCCTGCTGGACAAGCTCGCGGCCCAGGGCGGGGGCGACCTGATCGAAGACTTTGCCTCGGCCATCCCGGTCGAGATCATCGGCAACCTGCTGGGCGTGCCGCACGCCGAGCGCGAACCCTTGCGCGGCTGGTCACTGGCCATTTTGGGCGCGCTCGAGCCGGCACTGAGCCCGTCACAAGAAGCCCTGGGCAACCGCAGTGTGAGCGAGTTTCTGGCCTACCTGCGCACGCTGGTGGCCCAGCGCCGCCAACACCCCGGTGACCCAGAGCAGGACGTGCTGACCCGGCTGATTCAAGGCGAAGCCAGCGGCGACGCCCTGAGCGAAGTCGAGTTGCTGCAAAACTGCATTTTTTTGCTCAACGCCGGGCACGAGACCACCACCAACCTGATCGGCAACGCCCTCATCAGCCTGCAGGAATGGCCCGAGCAGCGCCTGCAACTGCTCCAGGACCTGCGGCAAGCGGACAGCGACGCTGCGCGCGATCAGATCCTGGACTTGGCGGTCGACGAGTTTTTGCGCTTTGAGTCGTCCAACCAGCTGGGCAACCGCCGCGCCCTGCAAGCCACCCAGGTCAACGGTGTCGATCTGCCCGCCGGGGCCTTGCTGACGCTGTGCATTGGCGCGGCCAACCGCGACCCGGCGGTGTACGGGCACCCCGAACAGCTGGACCTGCGGCGCACCGGCAACAAGCACCTGGCTTTTGGCCAGGGTGTGCACCAGTGCGCTGGCCTGAGCCTGGCGCGTTTGGAGGGCCGCGTGGCCATCGGGCGCTTTGTGCAGCGCTTTCCGAACTACCGGCTCACCCAGGCGCCGGTGCGGGGCGGACGGGCCCGGTTTCGCGGCTTTTTGCACGCGCCGTTTTCGATCACCTGAAGGACAGGAGCACCCCCATGGAACAGCCCCAGACCGAGTCGGTACGGCACGCCAGCTTTGCCGAGTTTTACCCCTTTTACCTGAGTGAACACAGCCACCGCCTGTGCCGCCGCATGCACTTTGTGGGCAGCAGCTTGAGCCTGGTCTGCCTGGCCATGCTGTTCATCACCGGCCAGCTTCAATTCCTGCTGTACGGCCTGCTGTGCGGCTACGGTTGCGCCTGGATCGGGCACTTCGTGTTCGAGAAAAACAAGCCCGCCAGCTTCAAGCGCCCGCTCTACAGCTTCATGGGCGACTGGGTGATGTACCGCGACATGTGGCGCGGGCAGGTGAGTTTTTAAAGTTTCAAGCCGCGGCCACCGCCTCCGGCAGCAACTGCACCAGCCGGATCCGCTCCAGACCGGTGTGTTGCCAGACCCGGTCGGTGGCCGAGCCGCGCAGGACCAACAGCCGATCGGCCAATGGCGACACGCTGGCCATCTCGGGATCGACCAGCAAAACCAGCCGCGCCTGGCCCCGGTCGTTGGCCTCGGACAGGCGGCCCACCCAATCCAGGCGCTGCAAAACCTCCAGGACCTGCAGCAACTCGCTCGCCTCGACCCGCAGACGCAGCGCGAGCTCGTCGGTGCTGCACCCCCGCCGCTCGCAGGCTTTGGCAGCGCTCAGTTCGGCCAGCACCTCGAGCGCCAGCCGGAAGGACCAGCCTGCACCATCGGGTTTGCGCCAGGCTTGGCGTCCCAGCTCAGGCAGGCTGGACGCCAGCACCGCCCCCAGCAAGACCAGCAGCCAGGTCACATACACCCAGACCAGCATGATCGGCACTGCGGCAAATGCGCCGTACACCAGCGAATAAGTGGGCACCTCCAGCAGGTACAAGGCCATGGCTTTTTTGGCCACTTCCAGTGAACACGCCACCAAAAAGCCCGCCGTGATCGCATGCCGCCAGCGCACACGGGTGTAGGGCACATAAAAGTACAAACCGCTGACGCAGGCGGTCAGCATCAGGAACTCGAAACCATCGAGCAACCACCGGGTGGAGCCCGGCAACACGTTCACCACATCCCGCGAGGCCGTGACCACATAGGAAGACAGGGCCAGACTGCTGCCCAACAGCAAAGGCCCCAGGGTGATGGCCGCCCAGTACAGCAAGACCCTTTGCGCAACAGGCCGCTGGCGCTGGACCCTCCAGATCTGGCCCAGGGTGCGCTCGATGGTCACCATCAGGAACACCGCCGAGAGCAGCACCACCGCCAAACCGGCCGTGCCCAGGCGGCTGGCCTTGCGTGAGAACTGCGTCAGGTAACTGAGCACCTGCCGGGCAATGCTTTCCGGCACCAGACTCTCGACCAGCCAGCGCTGGATGGCCTCTTGAAACTTGCCAAACACCGGAAATGCCGAAAACACCGCCAGCGCCACGGCAAACAGGGGCACCAGGGCCAACACGGTGGTGAACGTCAAGGAACTGGCGCTCACGCCCAAACGCGCTTCACGGAAGCGCTCGGCCAGGACAGCACCCATCTGGCGCCACGGAAAAACCGACAATTCCTGCCACCACAGGGCGATGTGTTCACGCAAAGAGGTCTTTGTCTGGGGAGTTGGCATGCCCGGTATGATGCCACCGCCATGAACACAAACCCTGAAACGAGTCTCCCGCCCTCCGAAGAAACAGCGCCAGCGGGCCTGGACAGCACCCGCTGGCTGGCTGTGGGCAGCCTGCTGGGCCTGATCGTGCTGGGCCTGGCCTGGGAAATCTGGCTGGCCCCGCTGCGCGAAGGCGGCAGCTGGTGGGCCATCAAGGTGCTGCCCCTGTGCATCCCCGTGGCCGGTTTGCTGAAAAACCGCATGTACACCTACCGCTGGGTCAGCATGCTGGTGTGGCTGTACTTCACCGAGGGCGTGGTGCGGGCCTGGGGCGACGCCTGGCCCTCCAGCGGATGGGCCGGCCTGCAAATCCTGCTGTGCACCAGCTTGTTTGTGGCCTGCGCGCTGCATGTGCGCATCCGCTTCAAAGCCGCCAAGGCCAGCGGCAACTTTGTGCCCGTGCCCCGAGACTGAACACCATGACCCAGAACCTGCTGCACCAACTGCGCCAGATTTGTGGCGATGCCCACGTCCTGACACACGATGACCCGGCCACCGACCTGAGCCCCTGGGAGCAAGACTGGCGCAAACGGGTGCGCGGCCGCGCCCTGGCCGTGGTGCGCCCGGGCAACACCCAGGAGGTGGCGGCTGTGGTCAAGGCCTGCGCGGCGCAGCACACCCCCATCGTGCCGCAAGGCGGCAACACCGGCCTGGTGGTGGGCGGTGTGCCCGACGGCTCGGGCACCCAGGTCGTGCTGAGCATGACCCGCATGAACGCGGTCCGGGCGGTGGATCCGGCCAACCTGACCATCACCGTCGAGGCCGGTTGCGTGCTGCAAAACCTGCAGGCCGCTGCGGCCCAGGCGGGATTTTTGTTTCCCCTGAGCCTGGGCGCCGAAGGCAGTTGCACCATCGGTGGCAACCTGGGCACGAATGCGGGCGGCACCCAGGTGGTGCGCTATGGCAACACCCGCGAGCTGTGCCTGGGCCTGGAAGTCGTGACCGCGCAGGGCCAGATCTGGCACGGTCTGACCGGTCTGCGCAAGGACAACACGGGCTACGACCTGCGCAACCTGATGATCGGCAGCGAAGGCACGCTGGGCATCATCACCGCCGCGACCATGAAGCTGTACCCGCTGCCTGCCGCGCAACTGACGGCCTGGGCGGCTGTGCCCAGCATGGAGGCGGCCGTGCAATTGCTGGGCCTGGCCCACCAGCGCCTGGGCCCGGGTCTGACGGGTTTTGAGGTCATGAACCAGTTTGCCCTGAGCCTGGTCGACAAACACTTCCCCCAGCTGCGCGTGCCGCTGTGGCAGGAAACCCCCTGGTGCGTGTTGCTGGAAAACTCGGACAGCGAAAGCGAAACCCATGCCCGTGGCCAGTTCGAGGCCCTGCTCGAAGCGGCGCTGGAGGCCGGTTGCGTGAGCGACGCCGTGGTGGCTGAAAGCCTGGCCCAAGCGCGCGGTCTGTGGCACATCCGTGAAAGCATCACCCTGGCCCAGGTGGAAGAAGGCCTGAACATCAAGCACGACATCAGCATCCCGGTGTCCCTCATTCCGGCCTTTGTGGCCGAGACCGACGCCCTGCTGGCCCGCGAGGTGCCCGGCGTGCGCATGGTCGACTTTGGCCACCTGGGTGACGGCAACCTGCACTACAACGTGCAAGCCCCCGAAGGGGCCGATGGCCACGCCTTTTTGCGCGACTTTGAAGACCAGGTCAACACCCTGGTGTTCGACCAAGTCAAACGCTTTGACGGCTCCATCAGCGCCGAACACGGCGTGGGTGGGCTCAAAGTGGGCAAACTGCCGCTGTACAAGGACCCCACGGCGATGGCCATGATGCGGCTCGTCAAGCAGGCACTCGACCCGCACAACCTGCTCAACCCCCACAAAGTCATCGCATGAGCGTCTCGGACACCGTGGCAGGGCTTTGCAGGGCCGTTTTGAGCCCGCGCTGGGGCGCACCGTGAGCCACCCCCATCCCAGCGCCAGCGACAACCCATGCATGCACTGCGGGGCCTGCTGCGCCCATTTCAGGGTGTCGTTTTACTGGGCCGAAGCCCTGGAAAACGGCCTGCCCGAGGCCTGGTACGAAGCGCTGACCCCCACCCTGGCCTGCATGCAAGGCACCAACAGCCCATCCCCACGCTGCGCCGCGCTGGAAGGCGAAGTCGGCCACGCTGTGCGCTGCCGTGTCTATGCGCAGCGCACCAGCCCTTGCCGCCAGGTGCTCGCAGGCGATGAGCAATGCCGCAAGGCACGCACAAGCCATGGTTTGCCGCCAGCTGTCCACCCGCTGACAAGCCACTAAACTGGAGCCCCATGAACACGCCCGCCCGCCCCATCCGCAGCCAGTACGAAGATTTCATGCGCCATGTCTACACGACGGGGGTGCAAAAAGGCGACCGCACCGGCACCGGCACACGCAGTGTGTTTGGCCACCAGATGCGTTTTGACCTGAACGAGGGCTTTCCGCTGGTCACCACCAAAAAGGTTTTTTTGCGCGCCATCATCGTCGAGCTGCTGTGGTTTTTGCGCGGCGACAGCAATGTGAAGTGGCTGCAGGAGCGCGGCTGCACCATCTGGGACGA
>JAIXXW010000078.1 GCA_027490555.1 Comamonadaceae bacterium
CCCGTCTCGGCCTTGCGCAGCATCGGGCAAAAACTCAAACCCGATGGCCTGCTGTACATCGAGGTGCCCAACGCCACCCGCCTGTGCTCACCGCATTACATGTTTTTCAGGGCGCACACCTTGTACTTCACCGGCAAAACACTGCGTGTCCTGCTCGAAACCGCGGGTTTCCGGCTGGTGGCGCACAGCCCGGACGATTCGGACAACCTGAATGTGGTGGCCCAGTTTCTCAACGCCGACAGCCCGCCCATCGCCGCCGACAACAGCCACCCCCTGGTGTCTGCGCAGCAAGCCCGCCGTTGGGGCCCTTACCTGGTGCAGCAATTGCAACAGGGCCAACCCCTGCGCAAATGGCGCACCCGCCAGGAAGAAAAGCGCAACGCCGCCGGTTACGACAACGGGCTGGCCTTGTTGAACGATCTGTACGCTGCCAAAGAGGCCTGAAGAACGGCCCACCGGCTGAGGGTCGGGCCCTGTGGCCCCTGCAGCGCTTGGGCGACAAGGCTCATCCACGCCGCCAGGCGTGGAATTTCTGCAGCCAGGCCAGCAGCCTGTGCGGTGCATGGGCACGCTTCCATGCACCGGCCGCATACTTATTGGCTTCGGCCATCGTCGGGTAGGTGTGCAGGGTGCCCAGGATCTTGTTCAGGCCCAGACCGTGCTGCATCGCCAGCACGTATTCGGCCAGCAGGTCGCCCGCGTGTGCGCCCACCATGGTCACGCCCAGGATGCGGTCTTTGCCGGGCACGGTCAGCACCTTCACAAAGCCCCGGGCCTCGCTGTCGACGATGGCCCGGTCCAGGTCGTCGATGCCGTACCTCGTCACTTCAAAAGCGATACCCTGGGCTCGGGCTTCTTGTTCGTTCAGGCCCACCCGCGCCACCTCGGGGTCGATGAAGGTGGCCTGGGGAATCACCCGGTCGTCCACCTTGAAGGCTTTGAAATCGCCAAACAGCGCGTTCACCGTCGCATACCAGGCCTGGTGCGCCGCCGTGTGGGTGAACTGCCAAGGCCCGGCCACATCGCCTGCGGCATAAATGTTGGGGTACAGCGTTTGCAGGTATTCGTTGGTGTCCACCGTGCGCTGCACCGGCACGCCGATGTCCTCCAGGCCATAGCCCTGCAAGCGCGCCTGGCGGCCCACGGCGCAAACCAGGGCATCGAAAGCCAGCTCCAGCGCTGGGCCAGAGGCCGAGGCCACCAGAATTTTGTCCTCACCCCGGCGCTCGCAGCGCAGCGCTTGGTGCCCGGTGAGCACCTGCACGCCATCGGCCTGCAAAGCCTCACGCACCAACACCGACACCTCATTGTCCTCACGGGCCAGGAGGCGCTCGCCCATCTCCAGCAAGGTGACCTGTGCGCCCAGGCGGGCAAAACTTTGCGCCAGCTCGCAGCCGATCGGCCCGCCGCCCAGCACCACGATGCGCCGGGGGATCTCGTCCAGCTGGGCGAAGGCGTCCCACAGCGTGTCGCTGGTGAGGTAGCCCACGTCATCGAGGCCCGGCAAGGGCGGCACCACGGGCCGAGCCCCTGCGGCAATCACGATGGACCGCGCCGTCAGCCTGCGCACCTGACCGTCGTTCAAGGCCACCTCCACCGTCCAGGGGTTGACCAGCTTGCCGTGGCCCTGCAAGACCTCCACGCCCAAATCGGTGTAGCGCGCCACGCTGTCGTGCGGCGCAATGGCGCGGATCACCTCGTGCACCCGCTGCATCACCGCCTTGAAACTGAACACCGGCACCGTGTTGCTCAGGCCGTATGCCGCGCCGTGGCGCATCTGGTGCGCCAGCTTGGCGCTTCTGATCAGGGCCTTGCTGGGCACGCAACCGTAATTCAGGCAGTCGCCGCCCATCTTGTGCGCTTCGATCAAGCTCACCTTGGCCTTGACGGTCGCAGCAATGTAAGCCGACACCAAACCGGCTGCGCCGCCGCCGATCACGACAAGATTGCGGTCAAAGGTCCGGGGGCGCACACTGGCCCAGCGGGCATAGACCTTGCGCTGTTGGATGGCCGCCACCAGGCGGCGCGCCAGCAGGGGAAACAGGCCCAGCAAGACCAGGCTGCCCCACAGTGCCGGGCTGAAAATGTCCTGCAGCGCACCGAGCTGCGCCAACTGCGTGCCCGCGTTCACATACACCGCCGTGCCCGCCAGCATGCCCAGCTGGCTGACCGCATAAAAGGTCCGGGTTTTCATGCGCGTCAGGCCCATCAACAGGTTGATCAGGAAAAACGGCAGCACCGGGATCAGGCGCAAAGTGAAAAGGTAAACAGCACCGTCCCTGTCCACACCGGCTTGGATGTCGGCCAGGCGCTGGCCAAAGCGGGCCTCCACCCAGTCGCGCAACAGCCAACGCGACACCAGAAAAGCCAAGGTGGCACCGATGGTGGAGGCGAAAGACACGATCAACAAGCCCCACCAAAAACCGAACAAGGCCCCACCTGCCAGGGTGATGATGACCGCACCCGGGATCGACAAGGCCGTGGCCAGCACATAAACAGCCATGTACGCGGCCGCCACCGACCAGGGGTGCTGCGACTGCAGTTGCAGGAGCTCGGCCTGGCTGGCCTTGAGCTGCGCCAAGCCCAGGTGGCTGCCCAGATCCAGGGCCAGCACCACACCGATGGCCAGGGCCAGCAACAGCAGCACAAAGGCTTGGCGAAAACGCATGGGGCTTGGGCTCCGATCTGCGATGGCGTGGTGCTTGGTGGAAAAGATGCCGAACCAGGATTCGGCAGCAAAGCTGCAAGCTTACCGAATACACCGGCAGCCCACCGGCTGCGGCACTCACCAGCGGGTCAAGCGCTGCAGCCAGGCTGTGGGCAAGAAGGACAGGATCTGGGCCTCCAGCCATTGGTCTGCGCCCGTCAGCACCGCCAGCCCTGTGAGCAACAAAGCGCCACCCATGATTTTTTGGCCCAGGCCATCTTGGGCCAGAACCCGCTGGCGCAGCGACGCCCACAAAGAGCGTGAACCATACGCGGCCAGCACCAAGGGTGTGGCCGCGCCCAGGCCGAACAAGCCCAGCGTCACGGCACCCGCGCCTGCACCCCCCTCGCTGGCCGCCAGGATCAGGGCCGACGCCAGCAATGGGCCCGAGCAGGGGCTCCAGATCAGCCCGAGCAAGCCCCCCAGCAAGAACGCGCTGCCCAAGGTCTGGCCCGACAGGTGCGCCGCCCAAGCCTGGGCGCCACTGGCCAAGGGCGTCATGCGCTGGGTGAACCAGGCGTTGAGCGAGGGCACCCAGATCCAGGCGCCCACCAGCATCAACAGCACGGCGGCTGCGGTGCGCACATGCCGGCTGTCCCATCCCAAAGCCGGTCCGGCTGCGCCCAGCAAGACACCCAGCAAGGCAAAAGACAGGGCCATGCCCGCACCCATGGCCAAAGGCCCCAGCCGCTTGCCCGGCGTCAGCCCCCCCAGCACCAGGGGCAAGAGCGGGAAAACACAGGGCGACAGAACGCTCAGGCTGCCCGCAAACCAGCTCAAGCCCGCATGTGCCCAAGCGGAGTTCATGGCGGCAGGCGCGCTCAGCGCGCCGACTGCAGGGCCTTTTTCAAGGCCTGCGGATCGGTCAGGCCGCCGGAGCGGTGCCGCTCTGCATGGCCTTTGTAAACAATCAAGGTGGACTGGGCATGGACATGCAGGCGCTGCATGATCTGGTGCGACTGGTCATAGTCCACCACCAGCAGGGTGCCGGGCACGCTGGCGTCGCCCTGAAAGGTGCGAAACACCCGCTCTTGCATCAGGCAGGTGGCACACCACTTGGCGAAAAAGGACAGCGACACCGCCTCCCCGGCTTGCTGCCTTTTGAGCAGGCCTTCCGGGGTGTAAGCCACGATGTCCATGGCCGCGCAAGAAGCCACGGCCAGGCTGCAGGCCATGGCCAGGCCCCATCGCTTGTTGACATGTCCCATGTGCACCTCCCTGGCTGTGCATGATCGGCCAGGTCCAGCGTGCAGCACTCAGCCCGCGCTGTCAGTGCCCCAGGCCACAGGGCCAGGCGGTGCAAGGCCTGCGGGCGCGCACACGGCTCAGACGCCGTCGGCCAAGGGCAGGTTCAGCAACAGGTTTTGCGGCTTGAGCTTGACCAAGCCCTGCTCGGTCATGGCCAGGCCCAGGTACACCGGCTTGCCCTGCACATCCGAGCGCATCTCTTGCGGGTTGTCAAAACGCAGCCTGAACAGGCTGATGAGTTGCTGCTGACGCTTGGCGTCCAGCTCGGTGCCTTGGTACAGGTCATTGAGCAGGGCTGTCGCCGTCACGTCCAGGCCCACATGCCAGCGCCAGGCCGGGTCATCGACTTTTTGCACCGGCTCGATGCGCACGGCCACGCCCAAAAAGTGCTGCACCCAACGGGCCAGCACCACCGACAGGGCTTTCAGGCCGGAACGGGCATTGGCCATGCTCAGGACCAGGCCGTGCGGCAATTCGTTGTGCAGCTCGTGCGTCAGGTCGAGCAAGAAGGCATAGCGGTCCAGGCCCTCGCGCTGGGCAAAGTAGCGCTCGGCGTTGTTCGGGTGCAGCACCTTCACATCCACCGCCTTGAGCGTGGCGCCGCCTTCCATCAGCAGGCGGCCCATCTGGCCCAGGCCGCCGGTGGCTTGCAGGCTGTCCAGCGTCTCGCTGTCGCCCGACAGCACACGCCCGCCTTCGATGGTGATGCGCTGGCGGCGAAACAGCAGCTCGGCGGCGCGCCAGACCCAGGCGTCCTGCACATCGGCCAGCACATGGCACACAATGGCCTGCACCACCAGGTCGATGAACAAAGGGGGCACCTGGATGTGGCCACTGTTCATCCAGCCCATGTAGGCCGACTCGAGGGAGCCGGCCTGTTCCACATCGTCCCGAAAGCGCAGGAACAGGGCGTAGTTTTCGCGGGCGTCCTCGTCCTTGAGCGCCTTCAGGGCTGCGGGCGTGACCTGCATCAGGGGCTGGTCGAGCAGGTCCTGGTGCAAGCGCCTTTCGGCCTTGCAGGACTCGGGCAGCAAGGCCATTTCGGGGCGGTTCAGCCACAAACGCCAATAATCGGGGCCAGCGCGCAACCAGCCCCGTTCGTTGCGTGCGAGGTGTTGGTGACCGCAGGCGGTCCAGACATGCTGCATGGTGTTCACAGATTGGGCGCCAACAGGCGCTGCAGGTCGTTCACGGCCACGCCGCTGCGCTGGGCCAGGTCCTGCACCTGGTCGTCCCCCACCTTGCCCACATTGAAGTACTGCGCCTCGGGGTGGGCGATGTAAAATCCGCAGACGCTGGCCGCCGGCGTCATGGCCAGGCTTTCGGTCAGACCCATGCCGATGTCCTGGCATTGCAGCAGCTCGAACAGGGCATGTTTGGCGCTGTGGTCGGGGCAGGCGGGGTAGCCGGGCGCAGGCCGGATGCCTTGGTACTTTTCGGCGATCAGCTCGTCGTTGCCGAGCGCTTCGCCAGCGGCGTATCCCCACAGGTCGGTGCGCACTTTTTTGTGCAGGCACTCGGCCAGGGCTTCGGCCAGGCGGTCGGCCAGTGACTTGAGCAAGATGGCGCTGTAGTCGTCGTGCGCGGCTTCAAAGGCGGC
>JAIXXW010000073.1 GCA_027490555.1 Comamonadaceae bacterium
ACCCACCCAGCTGACGGTGTACGCCCGCTACACCCGGCGCGGCGGCCTGGACATCAACCCCTGGCGCACCAGCCATCCGGGCAACCTGCCACCCAATGTGCGCACGGCGCGGCAGTGAATCAAGTCAGTGGGGCCGTACCACCGACAAGTGCAGTCCGGTGGCGTGCAAGACAGCCAGCGCCAGCAGCCCGTCGGCATCAAACGGTGCTAGAGGGTTTTGAGAGACTTGAACCATTGATTTCGTAGTGCTATATTGCCAGCAATATGAAATATGTCCTTGACAACAATGTGCTCGTAGCCGCAGTGCGCAGCCCCGCTGGTGCATCGGCTGAAATTTTGCGTCGCGTGCTGGTGAAGCAATTGGGCGCTTTGTGCAGCGTGCCTTTGTTCATGGAATACGAAGCTGTTTTGTTGCGGCCGGAGCATTTGGCTGCAGCGGGTGCGCATGCTGATCAAGTGATCAACTTGCTCGATGCTTTGGCTGGCGTGGTGATTCGGGTGGAGATTCAGTTTTTGTGGCGTCCACAATTGCGTGATCCCAACGATGATTTGGTGTTGGAGTTGGCCGTGAATGGCCAAGGACTGGGTGATTCGGTGGCCATCATCACGTCCAATCAAAAAGATTTTTTGCCAAAAGCGAGTAACTTTGGAATCGGTGTCATGACGCCACGGCAATTTTTTCAAGGAGCCTGATATGGGAACTCAAAGCAATTACGCCCTGCGTTTGCCGCTGTCGTTAAAGGTGGGGGCAGAGCAAGTAGCCCGTGAAGACGGCACCACCTTGAACCAATTCATTGTGAGTGCTGTGGCTGAAAAGCTCTCGGCCATGAAAACCGCCGACTACTTTGCACAACGGGCGCAACGTGGCGATGTCAATGCAGCGCTGGCATTCTTGAGCCGTCAAGGAGGGCAAGCGCCTGACGATCAGGATGTGTTGCCTTCTTGAGGCCTGCAACGCCTTGCTGGCCAACTCAACCAATTTTTCAACATGTCCCCCACCACCCGCCGCGTTGTCCAGGCCTTGTTGTACGAGGCCATAGCGATTGCCGTGGTCGGGCCGGTGTTGAGCCTGGCTTTTGACAAGCCGGCCACCTCCACTTTGGGCCTGGCAGTGGTCTTGTCGGGCATCGCCCTGACGTGGAACTACGTCTTCAACGGGTTGTTTGAGCGCTGGGAGTCGCGCCAATCGGTGCGTGGCCGATCATTTGCAAGACGGCTGGCCCACGGGGCCGGTTTTGAGGGCGGTCTGGTGGTCATCCTCTTGCCCGTCATGTCGCTGTGGCTGGACATTTCGATCACCACAGCCTTCTTGGCCAACCTGGGCCTGCTGGCCTTCTTTTTCTTTTATGCCATCGCCTTCACCTGGTGCTTTGACCGGGTCTTTGGCTTGCCCGCTTCTGCCCAGGCGGGCGGTGTCCAACAGAGTGGATGATCTGATTTTCTTTCTATTCATATCATAAATTGATATGATTAAGCCATGAAATCACATCAACGCTGGATTTGGCAGCTGCCTGAGTGGCCAGGACTGGTGTTTGATGCTCAACGGGTCCAGGACCACTTGGCTGCGGCCAGAAACGCCCAAGGGGTTCTCTTGGGCAAAGCCGAGGCGATTGGCCTGGAGGGGCTGCAGCCCCACATCCGTGACTCACTGACACAAGAGGCACTGACCACCTCCGCGATTGAAGGCGAGAAACTGGACCCTGAAAGTGTTCGCTCTTTCGTGGCCCGGCGCCTAGGGCTCGACACGTCGGGTGCCCCCGTGCGCGAAGGCAGGCGCAACATCGAGGGACTGATTGATGTATTGCAAGACGCCACCCTCAACACCGATTCACCGTTGACGCTGGAGCGGCTGTGCAGTTGGCACGGGGCGCTCTTCCCCACGGGTTTTTCGGGCATGCAGCGCATCGATGTGGGCGCTCTGCGTTCGGTGTCCATGGAAATCGTCAGCGGCGCTGTGGGTCGCAGCAAGTTGCATTACGCCGCGCCGCCTGCAGATGGCCTGGCTGGCCAAGTGGACGCTTTTTTGAAGTGGTTCAACCAAACGCAGCCCAAGGTCGGCACTCTCCCCATGGACGGTCTGGTGCGTGCCGCTCTTTCGCACCTGTGGTTTGAGACGCTGCACCCTTTTGACGATGGCAACGGGCGTATTGGCCGCGCCATCTTGCAACTGGCACTGGGCCAAGACATGGGCCAGCCCGGACGCATCGTGACGCTGTCGCGACAAATCGAATCCAACAAAGACAGCTATTACAGCGAGCTGGAGCGTGCGCAGCGAGCCAAAAGCATGGATGTGACGGCTTGGGTTGAATGGATGCTGCAACAAATTACGCTGGCCAGCGAATTCGCCAACCGGACCATGGATTCGGCCATTCAACGCATCCGGTTTCAGACCCAAATGTCTTTGGTTCGTCTGAACGAGCGTCAGCAAAAAACCATGAAGAAGCTGCTCGATGCTGGCCCTCAGGGTTATGAGGGTGGCATGACGACGCGCAAGCACGAGCGCATCGCACAAACATCCACGCCCACGGCAGCCCGTGACCTGATTGAGCTGGAACGACTGGGGTTGCTCACACGATACGGTGACGGCCGCTCGACGCGGTATTACCCAGCGATAGAAGGCTGGGCCGAGGACGAAGCCAAGTGGGGTCAAGCCAGCAAGAAAGCTGACGGTGCGACGGATTGAGCAAGCAAGACCCGACCCCCACCACCTCTGACCCTGTTCAAGATGCTGTCCAAAGTGAGTTGCGCCGTGTGCGCACCCTCTTGCAGCTGGAGCAGCAGGAAGAGCAGGCGCAGTTCAAGCTCAAAAACGCCAGTGCCAGCATCAAGGAACGCCGTCGGCGTGGCCTGACCTGGTACCCCGTCACCATCACCCACGAAGACATTGGCTTTGGCGGCAAGGTGGTGCTGGAGCTGGAGCGCCCCGCGCACCGGCAAGACCTGCACCTGTTTCAGGTGGGGGCGAGTGCCGCGCTGTTCAGCAGTGCGCCCGGCTATTCGGGGCCTGATCGGCCTGTGGTCAGTGGCGTGGTGACCCGCGTGCGACGCAACAAGCTGCTGCTGGCCACCACCAAAGACGCGTTGCCCGACTGGGTGCGGGACGGCTGCACCCTCAACGGCAGCACCCTGGGCATCGACCTGACCTTTGACGAGGTCAGCTACCGCGAGATGCACCAAGCCCTGAGCGCGGTCATGGCCGCACACGCCAGCCGCTTGGCCGAGCTGCGCGACGTGCTGCTGGGCGCCCAGCCCGCCCGCTTTCGCGCGCCCCAAGCCGACGACCTGTTTTACCCCAGTGCGCTCAACGACTCGCAGCTGGCGGCGGTGCGCCATGTGGTCACGGCGCAAGACGTGGCCATCATCCACGGCCCGCCCGGCACCGGCAAAACCACCACCCTGGTGCAGGCCATCTTGGAGACCATCCGCCGCGAGCGGCGTGTGCTGGTGTGCGCCCCCTCGAACACCGCCGTGGACCTGCTGACCGAAAAGCTGGCCGAGCGTGGTGTCAACGTCATCCGCCTGGGCAACCCCAGCCGCGTGTCCGACCTGCTGCTGCAGCACACCCTGGATGCCGGGGTGATGGCCCACGCCAGCTACGCCAAGGTGCACGCCATGCGCCAAACCGCTGCCCAGCACAGAGAGACGGCCAGCGAACATGTGCGCCACTATGGTCTGGAGGAACGACAACACCGCCAGTGGTTGCGCGAAGAAGCGCGCACACTGCGCCAAGCCGCCGACGATTTGGAGCGCTTCATCACCGAGGACGTGCTCGAATCGGTGCAAGTCATCACTTGCACGCTGGTGGGCGCCAGCCACCGCCACATTCGCCACCTGGGCTTTGAGACCGTGTTCATCGACGAAGCCGCCCAGGCCCTGGAGCCCGGTTGCTGGATTCCCATTGCCAAGGGCGAACGCCTGGTCTTGGCGGGCGACCACCACCAGCTGCCGCCCACCGTCAAAAGCGACAAAGCCGCCCGCGAAGGCCTGCGCGAAACCCTGTTTGAAAAGTGCATCCAGCGCCAACCCCACACGGCCCGCATGCTGAAGGTGCAATACCGCATGCACGCGCAGATCATGGGCTTCAGCTCGGAGAAGTTTTATGGCGGCCAACTGGTGCCGCACCCCAGCGTGCATCACGCCGACCTGGCCGCCTATGACCCGCGCTTTGATGACCCGCGCTTTGCGCCCGACTCGCCGGTGGAATTCATCGACACGGCCGGCTGCGGCTTTGCGGAAGCTGCCATCCCCGAAAGCCGCTCCACCGCCAACCCCGAAGAAGCCCACTTGTTGCTGCAGCGCCTGGCGCAGCTGCTGGCGCTGGGCGAACCCACTGCGCCCGACCAACGCCCACTGACCATTGGCGTGATCGCACCGTACCGCGCCCAAATCAACTACTTGAAAGACGCCATCGAAGACAGCGCCATGCTGAACGATTGGCTGCTGCAACGCAGGCTGAGTGTGGGCACCGTCGACGCGTTTCAGGGCCAAGAGCGCGACATCATCGCCATCACCCTGACGCGCAGCAACCCCCAAGGCGAGGTCGGCTTTCTGTCCGACATCCGCCGCATGAACGTGGGCATGACTCGCGCACGGCGCAAGCTGCTGCTGGTGGGCGACTCGTCCACGCTGTGCAGGCTTCCGTTTTTTGGGGAGTTGTTGGCGTATGTGAAGGCGGTGGGGGGCTACCGCACGGCGCATGAGATGGGCAACCAGTCCTGACTCGGGGATTGCCATTGCGAAGGTTGTCACGCTAAGCTAACGCACAAAAATTGCCTACATGCTGACAAAGCATGGATAAAGCGAGACCTAGGGGAGCAGCATGAAAAAGCCAAAAGATAGCAAAAAGGCTATACTCGAAACCCAATGGACTGTGACCCTGCATCCACTGGCGGATGCGTGAATTGCAGACCATACCCGCCGATATGCAAGCCCGGTTTTTGCACATCGGTGAAATGCTGGAAGAGCTTGGGCCGCAGCATGTGGGCTTGCCGCTCATACGGCCGCTGGAAAGCAAGCTGTGGGAAATGCGCTTGACGGGCCGCGATGGCATTGCCCGTGCCGTTTACGCCGCCGTTCATGGGCGCACTTTGCTGGTGCTGCATGTGTTTGTGAAAAAGACGCAGACCACACCACGAAGCGCGATTGAAACCGCATTGAAACGCCTGGAGGAATCGACGTGAAAAGCTTGAAAGACGTGAAAGCCCAACTGCTGGCCAACCCCGCCGTTCGCCAAGCCTATGACGCACAAGCGCCCGAGTTTGAGCTGGCCCGCGAACTCATTGCAGCACGCACGAAAGCAGGCCTGACGCAAGGCGATGTGGCCGCACGCATGGGCACGACCCAAAGCGTGGTGGCACGCATCGAAAGTGGCAGGGGCACACCATCCATGCGAACCGTCCAACGCTTTGCAAGCGCCGTGGGCGCACGTGCCGTGGTGCGCATGGAGCCTTTGTCGGCTGCATGACCTTCAGCAATCCCAAGGCGAGATCTGCTTTTTGTCTGACATCCGCCGCATGAACGTGAGCATGACCCGCGCACGGCGGGTGAGATGGCCAAGATAAGCCCTCTGCGATACATTGAATACATGTATTCAAAGAGGAATTTGATATGGCAACTTCAATTCGTCTTGCACCAGAGATTGAGCAAAGGCTTGACTACCTCGCATCGCAAACAGGGCGCACCAAGGCTTTTTATCTGCGCGAAATCATCGAAAACGGCATCCAAGAAATGGAAGACTACTACCTCGCAGCCGATGTGCTTGCGCGTGTCCGTCAAGGGAAAGAACAGGTCCA
>JAIXXW010000365.1 GCA_027490555.1 Comamonadaceae bacterium
ATCCGCGACGGCTTTGCCAGCCTGCGCAGCGACACCCAGATGCAAGGCCTGGCCGACGCGGCCCGCAGCCGCTCCGAAGCCGACTGGCTGGTGGGCATCAACGGCACGCGCGCCATGACCGCCTTCAACTCGCGCGACGGCGGCTTCTTTTTGACCACCGTGGGCCGCGTGCAAACGCCCACGCTGGCGGTGGTGGTGGAGCGCGAAGAGCAGATCCGCAAGTTCGTCAGCCGCGACTACTGGGAAATCCACGCCGAGTTCGCCGCTGCCGCCGGCACTTACCCCGGCAAGTGGTTCGACCCCAAGTGGAAGAAAGAGGAAGACGCCGAAAAGAAAGCCGACCGGCGCTGGAGCGCGGCCGAGGCCCAGGCCATTGTGGATGCGGTGCGCGGCCAAACCGCCACGGTCACCGAAGAGGCCACGCCCACCACGCAGGCCAGTCCCGGCCTGTTCGACCTGACCAGCCTGCAGCGCGAGGCCAACGGCAAGTTTGGCTTTTCGGCCAAGACCACGCTGGCGCTGGCGCAAAGCCTGTACGAGCGCCACAAGGCCCTGACCTACCCGCGGACCGACTCGCGCCACCTGCCCGAAGACTATGTGCCTGTGGCCAAGCAGACTTTCGAGATGCTGGCCGACAGCGGCATGCGCCACCTGGCCCCGCACGCCCTGACGGCGCTCAACAACAACTATGTGCGCAAAATCCCGCGTGTGTTCGACAACAAGAAGGTGTCGGACCACTTCGCCATCATCCCCACGCTGCAAGCGCCCAGCGGCCTGTCCGAGGCCGAGCAAAAGCTCTACGACCTGGTGGTGCGCCGCTTCATGGCGGTGTTCTTCCCCAGTGCCGAGTACCAGGTCACGACCCGCATCAGCGTGGCCGCAGGCCACAGCTTCAAGACCGTGGGCAAGGTGCTGGTCAAACCGGGTTGGTTGGCCATTTACGGCAAAGAGGCCGCCGCCGAAGTGGAAGACGCCAAAGACGGCGACAAAGGCCAGAACCTGGTGCCGGTGCAGCCGGGTGAACGTGTGGGCGTCGAATCGGTCGAAGCCAAGGGCCTCAAGACCCGCCCGCCTGCCCGCTATTCAGAAGCCACGCTGCTGGGCGCCATGGAAGGCGCTGGCAAGCTGGTGGACGACGACGAGCTGCGCGAGGCCATGCAGGAAAAAGGCCTGGGCACACCCGCCACCCGCGCGGCCATCATCGAGGGCTTGCTGAACGAAAAATACATGCTGCGCGAAGGGCGGGAGCTGATCCCCACGGCCAAAGCCTTCCAGCTGATGACGCTGCTGCGTGGCCTGCAGGTGGAAGAACTCTCCAGACCTGAGCTGACCGGCGAGTGGGAGTACAAGCTCGCCCAGATGGAGCAAGGCAAGCTCAGCCGCGCCACGTTCATGGCCGAGATCGCGGCCATGACCGAGCACATCGTCAAGAAAGCCAAGGAGTACGACCGCGACACCGTGCCCGGCGATTACGCCACCCTGGGCACGCCCTGTCCCAATTGCGGCGGCGTGGTCAAGGAAAACTACCGCAGGTACACCTGCACCGGTGCCGATGGCGCCAGCGAAGGGTGTGGTTTTTCCTTTGGCAAATCGCCGGCCGGCCGCACCTTTGAGTTGGCCGAGGTCGAGCAGTTCATGCGCGACAAAAAGATCGGCCCGCTCGATGGTTTCCGCTCCAAGGCGGGTTGGCCCTTTGTGGCCGAGATGGCGCTCAAGTACAGCGAGGACGACCAGAACTGGAAGCTGGAATTCGACTTCGGCGACGACAAGAAAAACGAGGACAGCGGCGAGATCGTCGAGTTCAGCGACGAGCCCCTGGGGGCCTGCCCCAAGTGCGGCAGCCCGGTGCACCAGCACGGCAGCAACTATGTGTGCAGCAAGGCCGTGCCGACCCATGCCCAGCCCAGCCCGAGCTGCGACTTCAAGAGCGGCCAGGTCATCTTGCAGCAAGCCATCGAGCGTGAGCAGTTCAGCAAGCTGCTGAACACCGGCAAGACCGACCTGCTCGACAAGTTTGTGAGCAACCGCACGCGCCGCAGCTTCAAGGCCATGCTGGCCTGGAACCCCGAAGAGGGCAAAGTGACTTTTGAATTTGAGCAGCGCGAAGGCGGCAAAAAATACCCGCCCCGCAAGGCCGCGACGAAAACACCGTTTGGCAAGGCCGCTGCCAAAAAGACCACTGCCAAAGCGCCCGCCGCCAAAAAAGCCGCCAAGACCGCCGCCCCCAAAGCCCCGCGCAAGGCGGCCGTCGGCACCTTGCAGCCCAGTGCCGCCTTGGCCGCCGTGATCGGCGAAGGCAGCTACGCCCGCACCGAGGTGGTCAAAAAAATATGGGACTACATCAAGGCCAACGGCCTGCAGGACCCGAACGACAAGCGCAACATCTTGGCCGATGGCAAGTTGCAGGCCGTTTTTGGCAAGGGCCAGGCCAGCATGTTCGAGTTGGCGGGCATCATCGGCAAGCACCTGGGGTAGTGTTCACAGGTCTGGCTTGTCATTGTGGTGGTTCCTCCGCAAGCACCCACCCATTGGTTGCCGCTGAAAAACCAGATGTTTTTTGCTGTGGTGCCGGGCGGCTGGATGCGTCACCTTGGGCATCATGGCTGGATCGTTGACGAACAGGGCCAGCATTTGGATGATGCGGTGGTGTCCGGTGGTCGTGGACGCCCATGGCGGCATTCGCCTTGGGCCGCCGAAGACCGCTTGGGGCCCGAAGCTTTGCATGGCCATCAGGCCTGCGTCGGCGCGCCCGGGTTTGTTCCGTGTGTGGGTTGGCCATGTCGGCCACTGTAGAACTTAGGAGAAATGCGATGAAGAAAACGATCTGGGTGGCCTTGCCGATGTGGCTGGCCACCAGCCACATGGCGCAGGCACAGAGCGGAGAAATCAACATGATCTGTTCGGCGCAGGCGGCCTGGTGCAACATCCTGGCGGTGACATTTGAGAAAAGCCAGGGGGTCAAGGTGAACATGACACTCAAGGGCTCGGGGGAGGCGCTTGCACAGATCTTGGCTGAGCGCGCCAACCCCAAAACCGACCTGTGGTTTGGCGGCACCGGCGACCCGCACCTGCAAGCCGCTGAGCAAAACCTGACCCTGGAGTACAAATCGCCCACCCTGCCCAAGCTGCACGACTGGGCGCAAAAACAGGCTGCGCAATCGGGCTACAAAACGGTGGGCATTTATTCTGGGCCGCTGGGCTTTGGCTACAACACCGAGCTGATCGCCAAGAAAAAGCTGCCCATTCCCAAGACCTGGGGCGATCTGCTCAAGCCCGAATATAAGGGCGAGATCCAGTCGGCCAACCCCGCGTCCAGCGGCACGGCGTACACCATGATCGCCACACTGGTGCAACTCATGGGTGAAGATCAGGCGTTTGAGTACCTGAAGAAATTGCACGGCAACATCGCCACCTACACCCGCTCGGGCACTGCCCCGATCAAAGCGGTGGCGCGCGGTGAAGCCACCGTGTCGATCAGCTTTGTACACGACGGCCCTGGCGAAAAAGCCCAAGGCTTCCCCCTGGAAACCATCACACCGGTCGATGGCACTGGCGCGGAAATTGGGTCCATGTCCATCATCCGTGGTGCACGCAACATGGACGCGGCCAAAAAGTTTTACGAATGGGCGCTCACCCCTTCGGCCCAGGCCCTGGGTGCGGCCACACTCCAGTTTCAGCTGCCCTCGCACAAGGACACCAAGGTCGATCCGCGCGTGCCCGACTTCCGCAAGATCAAGCTGATCAACTACGACTATGCCAAATACGGTCAGACCGCCGAGCGCCGTCGCCTGATCCAACGCTGGGAACGTGAAGTCAACAGCCTGTCACGCTGACCCAGCCAGGGCCTGTCGGCCGCCTGGTTTTTCGGACCCACCATGAAGACCTTGTTGCATCGTTTGACCCGCCCGCTCATCGGGTGGGTGGTCTTGGGTGTTCTGGCCTTTGCGTGGTTGCCCTGGTACTTTCTGCAATCGCAATCTCTGCTGGAAGCTTTGTGGAGCGGCTGGGGCAGCGACAGCGTTGGCAGCGGCCTGGCACACGCGCTGCACCACGGCCGCCCTTGGCTGTGGAGTGGTTTGGTGGGTTTGGCGCTGGCCGCTGGGGCACTGCTGCTGCCGCCCGGACGCGCACAAGGCGTCTGGCTGGTGGCCGGCGCACTCCTGGGCTTGCTGGGCTTGTTGGGCAGCGGCTTTGCCATTGGCGCACCAGGCTGGGTGTTTGCCACACTCGAAGGCTGGTGGGGCCCTCTGGACAAAGGCCAGTACGGCATGGGCTGGGGCGGCGCGGTGGTGCTGCTGAGCCTGGTGGTGTTGTTGGGCGCAGGTGTGGCGCGGCTGGGTTATTTCCGTTCCGACGTGTTTGTGTCCTCGGCGGTGATGGTGTGTGTGGCGCTGCTGGCGCTGTTTGTGGTCTACCCGGTGGCGCGTTCCATGGTGTCGGCGTTCTACGACGACACGGGACTGTTTGCCCCCGGTTCGCTGGTGGACCGCTTGGCCACCGAGCGCATTTGGGGTCTGGGCTGTGTGTTCAGTCAGACCCGCTGTGGTGTGGCGTGGAACACGCTGTACCTGGCCTTGCTCACCGCAGCAGGCACCACCATCATGGGCACGCTGATGGCCTTGTGGGCCGAGCGCGGCGGCACCCGGCTGGCGCGTCCGCTCAATGTGCTGGCCATGTTGCCCATCATCATCCCGCCCTTTGTGGTGGGATTGGGTTTGATCTTGTTGTTTGGTCGGGCGGGGTTGTACAACCAGTTCATGGAGTGGGCCTTTGGCATTGCGCCGACGCGCTGGTTTTATGGTGTGTTTGGGGTGTGGCTGGCGCAGATGTTTGCCTTCACGCCGATCGCCTTCATGATCATGCGCGGTGTGGTCCAGGGCGTGAACCCGGCACTGGAAGAAGCTGCGCAGACGCTGCGCGCGAGCCGCTGGCGCACCTTCAACACGGTGACGCTGCCACTCTTGAAACCCGGTTTGGCCAATGCTTTTCTGGTGGGATTCATTGAAAGCATGGCCGATTTTGGCAACCCCATCATTCTGGGCGGCTCGTATGCGGTGCTGTCGACCGAGATCTTTTTTGCCATCGTCGGCGCTTCGCTCGACCCCGGGATGGCCGCCGCGCTGGCCATGGTGCTGACCCTGTTTGCGTTGGCGGTGTTCTTTTTGCAGCGCAGTTTGCTGGGGCGCAGCAGCTTCACCACCGTGACCGGCAAGGGCGAGGCGGGTGTGGCCATGCCGCTGCCCCATGCTGTGCGCCGCTTGTGCATGTGGGTGGTTGGGCCGTGGCTGGTGTTCACTGTGGTGGTCTATTTGTTCGCCTTTGCCGGAGGCTTTGTCAAGGTGTGGGGCCGCGACTACACGCTCACACTGGACCACTTCCGCGCGGGATTTGATCTTCAGTGGACCGAGCACGGCCTGCTGTGGGCTGGCACGGCGTGGAATTCGTTGTTCACCACCGTGACGCTGGCGGCCATGGCGGCACCACTGTGCGCCGGCTTGGGCCTGTTGATGGCCTGGCTGTTGGCCCGCACCGAATTCCAGGGCAAGGCCACGTTTGAATTTGTTGCGCTGTTGACTTTTGCCATACCCGGCACGGTGCTGGGCGTGAGTTACATCCTGGCGTTCAATGTGCCGCCGGTGGAGCTGACGGGCACTGGGCTGATCATCGTGTTGTGTTTTGTGTTCCGCAATTTGCCGGTGGGTGTACGCGCTGGCACCGCCGCATTCCAACAACTTGACCGCTCCATCGACGAGGCCTCACAGATGCTGGGCGCCAGCTCCCTGACCACATTGCGCCGCGTGGTGTTGCCGCTGATCAAGCCGGCGCTGGTGGCAGCGCTCACCTATGGCTTTGTCCGCGCCATGACCACCGTGTCGGCGGTCATTTTTTTGGTGTCGGCCAAATATGAACTGGCCACCACCTACATCATCGGCCGCGTGGGCAATGGGGATTATGGCGTTGCGTTGGCCTATTGCACGGTGTTGATTGTGTTCATGTCCACCATCACATGGCTGCTGCAAAAAGCGGTGGGTGAGCGCCAACTTGGACGCCGCACCCCGGCCCCCTATTGAGGAGAAATCTGGATGTCATCTCCACCCGCCGGTATCGAGTTTCGTCAGGTCACCAAGCGCTACAGCCCGGGCGGACCGCTGGTGGTCAAGGGCATCGATTTTGTGGTGCCCAAGGGCAGCCTGACCACCATCCTCGGCCCCAGCGGCTGCGGCAAGACCACCACCTTGCGCATGATCGCCGGGCTGGAAAGTCCCACCGACGGCCAGATCTTGATCGATGGTAAGGACGTGACCCAGCTCGGCCCCAGTGAGCGCCAGGTGAGCATGGTGTTCCAGAGTTACGCGCTGTTTCCGCACATGACGGTGCTGCAGAACGTGAGCTATGGCTTGGAGGTCTCGGGTGTGCCGCGTGTCCAGATACACGAGCGCGCCCGCGCCGCCCTGGCCAGCGTTGGCCTTCAGGGCTTGGATGCGCGCTTTCCGAGTGAGCTCTCGGGGGGGCAGCAGCAGCGGGTGGCGGTGGCGCGCGCGCTGGTGATCGAGCCGGCGGTGCTGCTGTTTGATGAGCCTTTGTCCAACCTCGACGCCCGGCTGCGCCGCAGCATGCGCGAGGAAATCCGAAGCCTGCAGCAGCGCCTGGGCCTGACCGTCGCCTACGTCACCCACGACCAAAGCGAGGCCCTGGCGGTGAGCGACCAGATCATCGTGATGGAGGGGGGGTACATTGCCCAGGCAGGCACACCGCAGGGTCTGTACGAGCGGCCTGCCAGCGTTTTTGTGGCCGGCTTCATGGGCGAGGCCATGCTGTTTGATGGCCAGAGTCAGGCGGATGGCAATGTCTGTGTGGGGCCGCTGCGGTTTGCGCCGCGCAATCCGCTGGCGCCGGGCGCAGTCAAAGCTGCGATCCGGCCCGAGGCATGGCGCATTGTGCCCAGGGCCGACGCGGTGTTGGGGGGGCCTTTGCTGAAACAAGCGTATTTGGGCTCGTTCCAAGAACTCACCATCGACACCGCGCTGGGTCCGGTGTTTGTGGTGAGTCCGCAGGTCGAGCGTGCATGGGTGCTTGGTGAAGAGCTGGGATTGGCTTTGGGTGACCACGGCGTCACGGTGGTGGCTGCATGAAGCGCGAAACGGTGGTGTTTGACCTGGGGGGCGTTGTTTTCAACTGGCAGCCGCTGCGCTTGATGCGCGAGGTGTTTCCGAGCCGGGTCCTGGACGATGCGGGCGCGGCGCGTCTGATGGCCGACGTGTTCCAGAGCCACCTCCGCGGGGGTGACTGGGCGCAGTGGGATCTGGGGCTGGTGGTGCCGACCACCTTGGCCCGGCGTATCGCCCGGCGACTGGGCATGGACCCCCAGGACATCATGGCGCTGATCGACGCGCTGGCACCGCACATGCAGGTCCAGCAAGAAACGGTGGCGCTGATTCACGAGCTCAAGTTGGCAGGACACCGCCTGCTGTACCTGTCGAACATGCCCGAAGAGCTGGCGCAGTGGATCGAGCGAGACCACCCATTGGGCGAATGGTTCGAACAAGGCGTGTTTTCAGCCCGAGTTGGCCATGTCAAACCTGACCAGGGTATGTTCCGCTGCGCTGCAGACCTGCTGGGCCTGCAGACGGCGTCCCCGGTGTTTGTCGATGACATGGTGCCCAATGTTCTGGCAGCACACGACCATGGTTGGCGGGGCATCCCTTTTGAAAGCGCAGCCCAGACCCGGGCGCTGTTGCACGACTGGGGATTGTTGAGCTGAGAACGGATGTGTTCGTGGCGATGGGCACCTTGGCCATCGCCCCCAGCGCTTCACGAGGCCTTGCAGGACGCGGGCAGGTACTTCAGGGGCAAGCCGTTGACGGTGGCAGGCCCGCATCGCCAGCCGGCCACGGGTTTGCCGCCATCGGTGCTGCCGTTGACCGCCGTGGTGCCCGTTTGCAAGGGGGTGAGTGACAGGCTGTTGGCCGTGGCGCTGGTGCTGCCGCGCAAGGCCTGGTGGTTGCCGACCACGGTGATGACGCCATTGGCGTCGACACCGATGCTGCTGACAAACTTGCTGACCTGGTTTTCGCAGACCGTGGGCAGGGCCGCAGACACATCGGCCTCGGAGGCGGAGCTGATGGCGTCGTTCACGGCCGTCTTGCAGCCGCCGGCGGCGATCAGCATCTCCGAGACTTTGGCCCGGATGCTGTAGTCCTGGTAGGCCGGCAGGGCCAGCGCCCCCAAAATGCCGATGATCGCGATGACGATCATCAGCTCAATCAATGTCAGACCTTGTTGCCTTTTTTGCATGGCATCTCTCCCTGGTGAATGGGTGTCGATGGTAATCCATGCGGGCACCCAAGCTCCAGCCCAGACCAGCTCTTTCAGGGGGCGCGCAGCCCCCTGGGGTCCGTCTTCAGGCCGCTTCTTGGGTCGCGGCGCGGCGACGGGCCATGATGAGCTTGCCCAAAACCAGCACGGTCAAGGCACCGGCCACGCCCAGGCCATAGCCCCAGACTTTCTCTTGCGGGATATAAGCCACCAGGCCGGGGTCGGTCTGGATCATGGTGCCGGCGATCCAGCCCAGCAGCATGCCGCCGGCGGTGATGATCATCGGGAAGCGGTCCATGAGCTTGAGCACCAACTGGCTGCCCCAGACGATGATCGGGATGCTGACCAGCAGGCCGAAAATGACCAGAGGCATTTGGTGGTCGGGGTTGCCCGAGGACTGGGCTGCGCCCGCGATGGCGATCACGTTGTCCACGCTCATCACCAAGTCGGCAATGATCACGGTTTTCACAGCGCCCCAGAGCTTGTCGCTGCCCTGGATGTTGCTGTGGTCATCGTCTTCATCGGGGGTGAGCAGTTTCACCCCGATCCAGATGAGCAGCAGCGCGCCCACGAACTTGAGGTAGGGAATGGCCAGCAGCGTGAGGGCGAAAAAGATCAGGATCACGCGCAAAATGATGGCACCGGCCGTGCCCCAGATGATGCCCTTGGCACGTTGGTGTTCGGGCAATTGCCTGCAGGCCAGGGCGATCACCACGGCATTGTCGCCGCCCAACAGGATGTCGATCATGATGATCTGGGCCACAGCAACCCAGAAAGCGGCGGTCAGAAATTCTTCCACGGTGGTCCTTTTGCCCGTCAGTGCAGGCGCTGGTTTGCAAAATACAAAAAAGAAAACCGGGATTCTGCGTCAGAAACCCCGGTGTTTCATTGTGGCAAACCACATGGCGGCAGCCGGCAGGGCGCTGGGCCCTGAATGAAAAGATATTACTTCAGCTGGGCCTTGAGCAACTTGCCCAGCTCGGACGGGTTGCGCGTGACGATGAAGCCGCACTCTTCCATGATGGCCAGCTTGGCATCGGCCGTGTCGGCGCCGCCGCTGATGAGGGCGCCGGCGTGGCCCATGCGCTTGCCGGGAGGCGCCGTCACACCGGCGATGAAGCCGACAATGGGCTTTTTCATGTTGGCCTTGCACCACTGGGCGGCTTCGGCTTCATCGGGGCCGCCGATTTCACCGATCATGATCACGGCGTCAGTGTCCGGATCGTCGTTGAAGGCCTTCATCACGTCGATGTGCTTGAGGCCGTTGATCGGGTCGCCACCGATGCCGACGGCGCTGGACTGGCCCAGACCCACTTCGGTCAGCATGGCCACGGCTTCGTAGGTCAAGGTGCCCGAGCGCGAGACCACGCCAATGCGGCCTTTGCGGTGGATGTGGCCGGGCATGATGCCGATCTTGATCTCGTCGGGGGTGATGAGGCCGGGGCAGTTGGGGCCCAGCAGCAGGGTTTTCTTGCCCCCAGCGGCTTCCTTGGCCTTCATCTTGTTGCGCACTTCGAGCATGTCGCGCACCGGGATGCCTTCGGTGATGCAGATGGCCAGGTCCAGATCGGCTTCGACGGCTTCCCAGATCGCAGCGGCAGCGCCTGCGGGCGGCACATAGATCACCGAGACGGTGGCGCCGGTCTGCTGGGCGGCTTCCTTGACCGAGGCGTAGATCGGGATGTTGAAGATGGATTCGCCGGCCTTCTTGGGGTTCACGCCCGCCACGAAGCAGTTCTTGCCGTTGGCGTATTCCTGGCACTTTTCGGTGTGGAACTGACCGGTTTTGCCGGTGATGCCCTGGGTGATGACTTTGGTGTCTTTGTTGATGTAGATGGACATGTTTATTCCTAATCAGTTGGGGGCCAAGCTGAAGATCGGCCCCGCAAAGTTAATCAGTTGGGGACAGAGCTGAAGATCTGTCCCACAAAGACATTTACTTGACAGCGGCCACGATTTTGGTGGCGGCTTCGGCCATGGTGTCAGCGGCGATGATCGGCAGACCGGATTCGGCCAGCAGTTTCTTGCCCAGCTCTTCGTTGGTGCCCTTCATGCGCACGACCAATGGCACCGACAGGTTCACGGCCTTGCACGCGGTGATCACGCCGGTGGCGATGGTGTCGCACTTCATGATGCCGCCGAAGATGTTGACCAGAATGCCTTTGACATTCTTGTTGGCCAACATGATCTTGAAGGCTTCGGTGACTTTTTCAGCGGTGGCGCCACCGCCCACGTCCAGGAAGTTGGCAGGCTCGCCGCCAAACAGCTTGATGGTGTCCATGGTGGCCATGGCCAGACCCGCACCGTTGACCAGGCAGCCGATGTTGCCGTCCAGGCTGATGTAGGCCAGGTCGAACTTGGAGGCTTCCACTTCGGCGGGATCTTCCTCGTCCAGATCGCGGTAGGCCACGATTTCTGGGTGGCGGAACAGGGCGTTGGCGTCGAAGTTGAACTTCGCGTCCAGCGCCATCACGTTGCCTTTGCTGTCGCGGTTCAGCGGGTTGATTTCCACCAGCGACGCGTCGGTCTCCATGTAGCACAGGTACAGCTTCTTGAAGATGTCCACCGCCTGTGCGGTGGAGTCTGCCGGCATGCCAATGGCGTCGGCGATCTTCTTGGCCTGGGCGTCGCCCAGACCGGTCAGGGGGTCGATGAACTCGGTGATGATTTTCTCGGGGGTGGCATGCGCCACTTCCTCGATGTCCATGCCGCCTTCGCTGGAGGCGATGAAAGCGATCTTTTGCGAAGCGCGGTCGGTGACCACCGACACGTAGTATTCCTGGTGGATGTCGGCACCGTCTTCGATGTAGAGGCGGCGCACCTTCTGGCCTTCGGGGCCGGTTTGGTGGGTTTTGAGCTGCATGCCCAGGATGTCACCGGCCAGGCGCTTGACGTCGTCGATGCTCTTGGCCACTTTGACGCCGCCGCCTTTGCCACGACCACCGGCATGGATCTGGGCCTTGACCACCCAGACGGGGCCGCCGAGTTTCTGGGCGGC
>JAIXXW010000152.1 GCA_027490555.1 Comamonadaceae bacterium
ACCAGGACCTGTCGCTGCAGCCTCTGAACCCGGACCGGCAGGACCTGTACTTTGCCGAAATGGCGCAGATCGGCGAGCGCCTGGGCGCACACGGCTTGCCCTTGACGCGCCAGCAGGCCCTGCAGCAGCTGGAGGCGTTTCGCCCCGACCTGCGGGTGGACGAGCGTACGCGCGAGACGGTGGCCCTGATCGAGAACTACCCCTGCTCGCCACTGGACCGGCCCCTGATCGGCCTGATCGTGCGGGACGCCTTCCAGATGCTGCCCGACTGGGCCTTGCACATGCTGGGGCGCGAGCGCAGCTGCCCGCTGGAGCAGGCCGCCGTGCGCACCGCCTTGCAAGGCGTGGGGGCCTCGCTGGCCTGGGCTTTTGCCGACACCGGCGTGGCGGCCCGGGCACGGCAAAGGCTGGGCCTGGACCTCAGGGCTGCTGGACCGTCTCCAGGTACCTGAGCAAGGACTCGATGCGGTGGCGCGCCGACCACTCTGCCGTCTGGGCCGAGTCGCCGGGCCGGGTCATGGCACGGGCTTTGAACTCCTGGCCCCACACCGGCATCTCGCGCGAACCGTGGGGCCCGCCGTCCCCCGACCAACGCCCGTCGATCACCTCTGCCATCCACTCGCGTGGAAATGTGCCGCCGTTGCGCTGCGCGATGGTGGTCAGGTCGGACGGCGGCCGGACCAAAAAGGAGCGCAAGGGCCCATCGCCCTTGCCCGATGCGCCGTGGCAGCTGGCGCAGTTGTCGCGGTAGTCCACACGGCCCAGGCCCACCGAGGTCTGGGCCCAGGACGCGGCGGTGACGCTCAAGAGGCTGGCGATCACGCATTGGCAAATGTTGGGGGTTTTCATGGCGGCTTTGTGTGGTGTGCAAAAGCCTGATCCTCGGCCAAGCCGCGGCCTGCGTCTGTTCGCTGGCGCGCCAAAACCTGCATTCGCTGCCGCTCGGGGCCTGCCTGTGCAGGCCCAGACGCGAAAGGGGCCCACGGTGTTCAGTGGAGCGTGCCGCCGCTGATCGCCCAGTCGCCCTGCCCGCTTTGCCGGTGTGCCACCAGCAGGGCCAGCGCCTGCTGCACCCCGGCCACCTGCTGCTGGACAGGCCAGCTGGGCAAGGTGGGGCCTGGCCACAGGGCCGCCTGCTCGGGCAACAAGGGCAGGTGCATGAAACCGCTGCGCACATCCTGCCCGGCCAGCAGGTGCTGCAGGCCATAAAACACCTGGTTGCACACAAAGGTGCCGGCCGTGGCCGACACCGAGGCCGGAAAGCCGGCCTGGCGCAAGCCCGCCACCATCGCCTTGATGGGCAAGGTGCTGAAGTAGGCCGCCGGTCCGCCTGCGACCACCGGGACATCGATGGGTTGTTCACCCGCGTTGTCGGGGATGCGCGCGTCCATCAGGTTGATGGCCACGCGTTCGAGCGAGAGATCGCTGCGGCCTTCGGCCTGCCCCAGGGCCAGCACCATGTCCGGGCGGTGCTGCGCCAGGGCCTGCTGCAAGGCGGGCAGCGCCTTGGCAAACACACAGGGCAACTGCACGGCGCTGACCTGCGCACCGGCGATGGCTTGGCCATGCAGGGCGCGCGCCACTTCCCAGGACGGGTTGAGGCTTTGGCCGCCAAACGGCTCAAAGCCCGTGAGCAGGACACGCATCGGCCCCAGGCCTTTCAGGCGTGGAAGACCGAGACGGTTTTGGTGTTGAGATAGGCTTCCAGCGCCTCGGGGCCGCCCTCGGAGCCGTAACCCGAATCCTTCACGCCGCCAAAAGGCAACTCGGGCCAGGGGGCCGCAGGCTGGTTGACCCACAGCATGCCGACTTCCAGGCGCTGGCTGAGCTGGTGCAGGGTTTTCATCGAATTGTTGAAGGCGTAGGCGGCCAGGCCAAAAGGCAGGCGGTTGGCTTCGGCGATCGCGTCGTCGAGGTTCTCGAAGCTGCGGATCGCGGCGATCGGGCCAAAAGGCTCGTTGACCACCACATCGGCGTCCAACGGCACATGCGAGAGCACCGTGGGCGCGAAGAAATTGCCTTGGGTGCCGATGCGCTCGCCGCCGGTGAGCACCTTGGCGCCTTTGCTGCGGGCATCCTGCACGATGGCCTGCATCGCCGCCAGGCGGCGCTCGTTGGCCAGCGGCCCCATCTGCGTGCCTGCGGCCAGGCCATCGCCCACCTTCAGGGCCTGCGCCTGCGCGGCGAATGCTTCGGCAAAGGCATCGGCAATCTTGTGGTGCACCAAAAAGCGGGTGGGCGAGATGCAGACCTGGCCCGCGTTGCGGAACTTGGCCGCGCCGGCGGTCTTCAAGGCCAGCGCGATGTCGGCGTCCTCGGCCACGATCACCGGGGCATGGCCACCGAGCTCCATGGTCACCCGCTTCATGTGCTGACCCGCCAGGGCGGCCAGCTGCTTGCCCACCGGTGTGGAGCCGGTGAAGGTGATCTTGCGGATCAACGGGTGCGCGATCAGGTAGTTTGAAATCTCGGCCGGTGTGCCGTAGACCAGACCGATCACCCCGGCAGGCACGCCTGCGTCATGGAAGGCACGGATCAGCTCGGCCGGTGCGGCGGGCGTTTCTTCGGGCGCCTTGACGATGATGGAGCAGCCGGTGGCCAAGGCGGCCGACATCTTGCGCACGGCCTGGTTCACCGGAAAGTTCCAGGGCGTGAAGGCCGCCACAGGACCGACGGGCTGCTTGAGGACCTGCTGCTGCACCTGGATGTTGCGTGGCGGCACGATGCGGCCATACACCCGGCGGCCTTCTTCGGCAAACCATTCGATGATGTCGGCCGCCGACATGGCCTCGACCTTGGCTTCGGCCAAGGGCTTGCCCTGCTCTTGGGTGAGCAGCTCGGCAATCTGCGGGGCACGCTCACGCATCAAGGCGGCGGCCTTGCGCAGGATGGCGCTGCGCTCAATGGCCGGGGTGTCGCGCCACAGCTCGAAGCCTTTTTGGGCCGCTTGGGCCGCCCGCTCCAGGTCGGCCACGCCCGCGTGGGCCAGCCGGCCGATTTCCTGGCCGGTGGCGGGGTTGAACACGGGCAGGGTGCGGCCGCCCTCGGCGTCGCACCATTGGCCGTGGATGAAGAGTTGGGTGTGGGGATAATTCATGACGGGTTCCAGGAGTCGGTAAAGTAAGGAAGAAAAAGTGGGGTCTATTGGCCTCAGACAAATTGTGGACGCATTTCGCAACAAATTGGTCAAACCCGAGACACAACCGGCTTTGTCCTATCCTAAGCCCTACAGTCAAACCCTCTGAAGCCCCAATACCGCCATGCACGCCCACGCTTCTGTCCTGTTTGTGCCCCACGGCTCACCCATGTTTGCCCTGCACCCCGGTGCGGCTGGCGCTGCCATGAGCGCGCTGGTGCCTCAATTGGGCACACCTCGCGCCATCGTGGTGGTCAGCCCGCACTGGGAAACGGCCGTACCCACTGTGGGCTTTGCCACCCAACCCGAAACCATCCACGACTTTGGCGGCTTTGACCCTCGCCTCTATGAGATGCAATACCCAGCGGCGGGCAGTCCCGAAGTGGCCGCCCTGGTCTTGGCCGCCCTGCAGGAGGCGGGCTTGCCCGCCACGCAAGACGCCCAGCGCGGGCTGGACCATGGGGCATGGATTCCGATGCGTCAGATGTTCCCCGACGCCAACATCCCCATCGTGCCGCTGTCGGTACAAAGTCACTTGGGACCAGCACACGCTTATCGGGTCGGCCAAGCGCTCGCTTCACTGGCTACACACAATATCCTGATCGTGGGTTCGGGCAACATCACCCACAACCTGCGGGACTTGATGGCGGTGCGCATGCACGGCGGTGCCACACCCAGCTATGTGCAGACCTTTGCCGACTGGGTTCACGCCCGTTTGGTGCAACGCGATGTGGCCGGTTTGCTGGACTACCGCCAGCAGCTTTCAGGTCAGCGCGCTCACCCCACAGATGAACACTTGTTACCGCTGTTCACCGCCTGGGGTGCCGCAGGCGCGGATGCACAGCCTGGTGCTTTTTTCCGGGGCATCAGCGACCATGTGATCGCCATGGATGGCTATGTGTTTCACTGAGGCACACCGCCGGGCTTTCCGTATCCGTCGATCTTGGCGCCCGAGACTTTGACCACCTGAACCATCCGCACATCGTCAGCCGACACAAACCCGGTCGGCCAGGCGGCGCATGAAGCGCTCGCACCAGGCCAGCTGTTCCAGCGTGACCCATTCGTTGGGCTGGTGCGCTTGCGCGATGTGGCCAGGGCCGCAGACGATGGTGGGCACACCCGCCTGGTGGAACAAGGCCGCTTCGGTGCCAAACGACACCTTGCCCGCGCCGCTGGCCGGATCGACCCCGGCGCAGTCAAAGCACAGCTGCGCGATCTCGCTGTCGGCAGCGGTGGCAAAGCCGGGCAAGACCGATTTGAGCTCGTGCGTGATGCCCGTGTCCGGCGCGACCGCCTGCATGGCGGGCAGCAGCGCATCGCCAAAGGCCTTGGCCCGGGCAAACAGCGCTTCGGGGGTGTTCAGGTGGTGGTGGCGGATTTCCCAGCTCACCTCGCACTGGCGCGGGATGATGTTCAGCGCCGTGCCACCCGCGATCACGCCGGTGTGGATGGTGGTGTGCGGCACGTCGTAAATCGGGTCGAAGGGGCCGTTTTGCGCCAGCTCGCGGTGCATGCTTTTCAGATTCGCCACAAACTCGCAGGCGATCTCGACCGCGTTCACGCCCAGCGGCGTGAGCGAGGAATGCGCCTCAAAACCGTGCACCGTGGTTTTGTACGAATGCTTGCCTTTGTGCGCAATCACCACCTGCATGCCGGTGGGCTCGCCCAC
>JAIXXW010000044.1 GCA_027490555.1 Comamonadaceae bacterium
AGCCGGACGCTGCCAAAAGGGCGGCAAGAACAGCGGTGTGTTTCAGTGTCTCGCGGCGGTTTTGCACCAGATAACTCCTTGATGAACATTCATCTTATAGAAACCGGCCAAGACTTGCATGAGGACTCGGACCATCCACCTGCCACACCCCTGGGCATGCATGGCCTGGTTCGGACACATGGAAAAACAGCGGGCGGCGTGATCGGCACAGGCACCAGGCCACAACCCGGGCCTGTGCGGCTTGAACCTTATTTGGCGCCGGCCAAGATCCAGGTGGCCAATTTCAGGGCATCACCGTCACTCAAGGCGGCCTGGGCCGGCATCGGGACAGGGCCCCACTTGCCCGCACCACCGGCCTTGATGCTTTTGGCCAAAGTGGCTGCAGCATCCTTTTGACCCGCGTACTTTTTGGCCACATCGTTGTAGGAAGGGCCCACCATTTTTTTATCGACGGCATGGCAAGCCATGCAGTTGTTCTTCTTGGCCAGGTCCAAATTGGCAAAGGCGGGGGCCGATGTGAATGCGGCCACAGCGGCCACCGTGAAAATCAACTTCATGAATGCTCCCATCAGAGGCGGGTGAATGTCCAAAGAAATCCCCCAAGCCAGCCAGCAGGCCCTGGTTTGGGGGTGCCACGGATTCTAATGACACCGCGCTTTTCAAAGGCCCAATCTCATGGCCAAAAAAGGTTATGCCATTGCGCCTTGACATCCGTGCCAAGGGCACCGCACCGGTGGGCTGCCATGAACCCCGTTGGGTTGTGCACGGCCCGGGCGAAGCCGCTGCCGCCCCAAGAACTGCCGACTGGATCAACGCGGCGTTTCCCGCAGATCGATGCCCTCGTGCTGTGCGATTTTTTCCAGGGCGCCTTCGAACAAGGCACGCGCCGAACCCGAAATGGCGCGCAAATAGGAATGCAGGTGCGCGTCCTCGGTGTTTTTGTTCAGACACTCCTGGCTGTAGGCCTCAAAGCTGGCCAACTGCGCGATCAGTTCAGCCACATGCTTGGGGCACTCGCACAGCACATTGGTCGAAATGCTGGCCACCCGCCGCAAAGTGGCATCGGTGTATTTGCGCCCGGCAATGACCGCGCCGGCCTGGCCAAAGGCCTGTGCCCGCTCACGGTCGACAAACAAGACCGATTGCAGCAACTCGGCCAATTCGCTGTCCGAGACTGGATCGCGTCGAACCGTCAGGCCCGCCCGCTTCATGCTGTGCACCACCCGGTCAGGCGCGAAGTGGTAGAGCACAATGGTTTGGGCAAAAGGGTGGCGCTGCATCAAACCACGGATCGATTCGTACACCGTGTCCTGCAGGGAGTTGACCTTGATCAACAGCACCTGCGGCTTGTCTGACAAAGGGGCATGCTGGGCAGCGGCCAGGTCTTCCAGCACGTCGGTCACCTGGATGCGGTGCTGGTTGAGCACTGCAGAAAATTGCCCCGACTCGATGCGGTTGGCCAAGCCCAAACCCACCACCGCCAAGCACACGGGTTGTGCCAAAGCAGGCGCCGTGGGCATGTGTTGACCGATGGTCGACAACTGACGCAACTGGGCCAGATCCAAAGGGGCAATGCTGCCGATGCCATGCCCCGCGCTGGTCAGTTGCTTGAGCAACAAGGCCTTGGACACATCCTGCTCGGCAAACAGGCGCTGGTTGCCGCCAGTCTTGACCGGATTGAAAGCCCCATAGCGGGTTTGCCAAATGCGCAAGGTGGACACCGGTATGGCGGTGGCTCTGGAGACGGCACCGATGCGGTACATCGGTGCTTGGTTGGCAGGGGTGTGGGACACGCGGGCCTTTTTTGTTAAGGTATTGAGTAGATTTTATCTCGAAATATCTGAAATATTTGAAGGAAATGATGTTTGAGTAGCTATTGACCCGAAAATACCTCTAACAAGGAGTCACAAATGATTTCAAACAAAACCGTCAATGCGATGGACGTGTGTGTGGCCATTGCCTCGCTGCAACACCAGGGCCGCGTCTCGACCAACGAGTTGGCACGGCGGCTGCAGCTGTCCATCTCCAACCTGGAAAGTCTGCTCAAACCGCTCAGAGACCAGGGCATCGTCAGGTCGCGCAAGGGCCCTGGCGGGGGTTATGAAATTTCTGGAGACCTGCGCAGGATCTCCATGTGGGACATTGCGGCCATTTTCGAGCCCACGCTGGCCCAGCAAGGCGCACAGGACGCACAGCTGATGCCGGCGGAATACGAGTGGGGTCTGGAACAGGTGATCGTGCAGACCCTGCGGGGGTTTGCCTTGTCCGATTTCGTGTCAGTGCAGGCCGAAGCTGCACCGGCCCCAGCCCCTGTGGTCAACCGCTTCAAGTTCAAACCCCTGGCGGCCCCCCTGGTGCCCAAGGCCCCCAACTCGGTGTTCCAGTGGCACATGGCGGTTTAGGCTGTGCCCGCCTTCGGGCTGGCAAGTCAGCACACCAAGCGCGCATGACCCATGCCCCGACCACTCCGGGACCCCAGATGCGGACTTCTTCAGACCTCAGCGTGACCAACCGGGCCAGGACGCCGGCCTGTCCCTGTGGGTCTCAAAGGGCCTTGCGTCCCTGTGCCATGCGTTCGTCCAGATAGGCGCCATAAAAGTCCGGCAGGTAAGCCCCTTGCATGCGTTCGGCCACCTCCTTGCCGCCAGGGCCCCAGAACAGCAAGGTGGGTGTGACCGACACCTTCCAGGCGCGGGTCAACTGTGCATGGGTGGTGGTCTGGCCTGCGAAATCCAGCACGGTTTGCGCGCTGCGCATGTCCACCTGAACAATGACGGTCCCCGCCCTGTGCATGGGCAAGAGGTGACTTTGCCGGGCCTGTCGACAAAACACACAACCGTCCTGACTGACCATGACCACCAGGGCTTGTTTGTGCTGGATGGCGCGGGCCAGTTCATCGGGCAATGACCGCGCCATGGGCAGACCCGCCTCTGGCCCTTGGGCCAGGGCTGCAGGGGTGCACAGCGACAGGCAGGCCGTTGCCAGCACATCACGGCGCAAAAGCCCCAAAGTGTTTGTGAAAGGGGTCCTTGTGGGCAAGAATATCAGAAAGTGGACAATAGCGGGCTTTGCGCATGCCGGCTCAGCGGGCCCGTGCCAAGCTGAAGCATGTCAGTGATCCCTGAACGATTGGAGAAATCCGTGAATCTCGCACATTGGCTCGACACTTGGGGTGACGCCAACGTATTGGTTGTGACCGGTGCCTTGGTCGGCTTGATTTTCGGTTTTGCCGCACAACGCAGCCAGTTTTGCACCCGCGCCGCAGTGATCGATGTGGTGGATCGGCGGTCATGGGACAGGTTCAGTGTGTGGGGCTTGGCTTTTGGCGCTTGTCTGGCGAGTGTACAAGTCCTGGTGTTCATGGGGGGGCTGCAGCCGGCGGACGCTCGCCAGATCGGGATGCCCGGCAGCATCACGGGTGCGGTGTTGGGCGGTTTGCTGTTTGGCGCGGGCATGATTTTCACGCGGGGCTGTGCCAGCCGTTTGCTGATTTTGTCGGCCAGTGGCAATTTGCGCGCCTTGCTGACGGGCTTGGTCTTTGCCGTGACCGTTCAGACCAGCATTGCCGGATGGCTGGCACCTGCCCGCAAAGCGGTTGTGGGGTGGTGGCCGGTGGACGGCGGTCCTGCGCGCGATCTGCTGCAGCTGACAGGTCTGGGGCCTGCCGGGGGTCTGGTGTTGGGATGGTTGGCACTGGCCCTCGGTCTGTACCTTTTCTTCAAAACACACCCTCGCCGCTGGGGCTTGGCGGTGTTTGCCCTGACCACGGGAGTGAGCGTGGCTTTGGGTTGGGGCCTGACACAGGCCATCGCCACGCAGTCGTTTGAAGCCATCCAAATCCAGAGCCTGAGCTTCAGCAGTGCATCGGCCGAGATGCTGATGCGGGTGTTGTCCAGCGCCACATCGCCCAGCCTGGGCTTTGATGCCGGCATGTTGCCTGCCACCTTCGCCGGCGCATTCTTGGGCGCCATGCTGGGCGGTGACTTCAAATGGGAAGGGTTCAAGACCGAAAGCCGCTTGGGACACTACCTGTTCGGTGCCGTGCTCATGGGCTTTGGTGCTGTGCTGGCCATGGGTTGCACGGTGGGCGCCGGCTTGACGGGCGGGGCGATTTTCTCGGTGACCGCTTGGCTCACGCTGGTCGCCATCTGGCTCGGGGCGGCCTTGTCCTGTCGCATCCACCGCCGCATGGGCTGGGCCATGTGAGTTCGCAAAAAAAACGCCGCAAGTCCAGGACTGCGGCGTTGGCGACTTCAAGCGCTCTGCATCAGGCCAGGGTGTCGGCCCAAATGTTTTGTGCCCATGACAGGGCATAGATGCCTTCCAATTCATTGGCGGCACTCGACAAGCCGCCCGAACCGGGCACGGTCACCATGGTCTTTTGCACGGGGTCATAACGGTGCACGCTGGCCACGTGAACCACTTCTTTGCTGTTGACAAAGCTGTAGCAGGTGTTGTTGTAGACCGGCATGCTGTTGACGGGTTGGCCCATCAACAAAGCCACGACCGCGGCCGCGCAGGTCTTGCCGTGCTGGTTGGCCATGTGGCCTGATTTGGGCATCCCAGGCGCGGCCAGGATCGAGTCGCCGAGCACGTGGACGTTCTTGGCCACCTTGGATTCAAAGGTCAGGAAGTCCACTTCGCACCAGCGCTTGTTGGCTGTGGCCAAGCCCGCATTGGCGGCGATGTCACCTGCGCGCATGCTCGGAATCACGTTCAAAACGCTGGCCTTGATGTCGTCGTTGAACTCGAACTTCAAGGTCTTGTTGGCCACATCCACATCGGTGACATTGTGTTTGCCACGGTACTCGATGATGCCCTTGTAGCGCTCGGCCCAGGCCTTTTTGAATAAGGCGCCCTTGGAGGTGACATCGTCGTTGGCGTCCAGGATCAGCACTTTGCTCTTGGGTTTGGCCTTGCTGAAATAGTCCGCCACCTGGCAGGCCCGCTCGTAGGGGCCGGGCGGGCAACGGTACGGGGCCAGGGGGATGGACATGGCAAACACGCCGCCGTCGGGCATGGCTTCGAGTTGTTTGCGCAGCGTCAGGGTTTGCTCGCCCGCCTTCCAGGCGTGCATCACCTGCTCTTTGGCCCCCGCGCGGTTCATGCCGGGCAAGGTTTCCCACATGAAGTCCACGCCAGGAGAAACGATCAGGCGGTCATAGCTCAGCTCGGTGCCGCCGGCCAGTTTGACGATGCGCTTGTCGGCGTCGATGGTGTTGACGCGGTCCTTGATCACCTGGACACCGTGACGCTTGGTCAGGTTGTCATAGGGGGTGGTGATGTCGGCCAGGGTCTTGCTGCCACCGATGACCAGGTTGGAGATGGGGCAAGAAATGAAGGCAGGGTTGGGCTCCACCAGGGTGACCTGGATTTTGCGATCCGACCACATGCGCAGGTATTTGGCGGCAGTGGCCCCCGAATAACCCCCGCCAATGACCACCACCTTGGGTCCGCTGCCCCCCCCGATGGAGGCACAACCGGAGACCAAGCCCATGGCCCCCAAAGCGGAGCCGGTTTGTAAAAAATGACGTCGTTGCATGGCTGTTTTCCTCATCGTTTCTGGGCAGCGAAATAGCCAGCGATGGCCTCGATCTGCGCGTCGGTGTAACCCTTGGCGAGCTGGTGCATGATGGTGGCGGCTGGCACGCGATCGGCCTTGTAATCCAGCATCTTCTTGACCAGTTCATTCTTGTTGTAGCCGGCCAGGGACACCATGGCGGGTTGGGCGCGTCCATCGGTGCCATGGCAAGCGGCGCAAGATGCTGCCAGGCTGCGTGCCTGCAAGGGATCGATCTGGGCTTGCGCCAGACCCGACACAGCCAGCCAAGCGGCTGCCGTCAATGCGTGTTTCATCTTCATGGTTTTTCCTTGAAAAAAATCAATCGGTCTTGGGTGACTCCAGCGGAGTCGGGGTCGCCCATGTCAGGGTTGTTCAGCGCCAGACCGCAGGCCATTCGTGTGGGACTCGATGGGCCGTCGTCCGGCTTTGCGTGGGTTGGATGGATGGAACTCCTTCAAGCCGAGGCGGTGGCAGATGTGCCTGACCATGCAGGCTCAGGATAACCGACATCGCGCGCCACCTGCATGCACACCGTGCGGCACAGCGCCACCACCTGGGTGTCAACGATACGGTAAAAAATTTGCACCCCTGCGCGACGCTTGCCCAAAACCCCGGCCTGGTAGAGGCTGTTGAGGTGTTGTGACATGTTGGGCTGGGTGGTGTGGATCGCGGCCAGCAGTTGTCCCACATTTTTTTCGCCTTGGGACAATGCGCTGATGATGCGCAAACGCATGGGCGCAGACATGACCCGAAAAACCTCGGCGGCTTTGGTCAGAACTTCTTCCGATTCGGTCAAGACTGGGTGGTCCATGGGGAAGGGTTGGGCCATGTGGTGGTGTTTTCAAAGGTCTCACAGGTCGGCGAATCGCTGCCGCCCATGGGGTCGGTGTGCAAACCGTGCCTGACAAGGCCAGCGCGCCAGATTTTGGTCAATTTCCAGGCCGATTCCAACCAATCAATTGTTCTTTGCTTATGCATCTGTGCAGATAAGACGAGCATGCACCGGTCCGGATGAATTCAAAAATAATTATTTTTGTTTTGGATATGAATCTAAGAGCTCCAACGCAAAGACCAGCCTGATGCTTTTGGGTGGGCGAGGCCCGTTTCAGACCCGCTGCCGGAGGGTGCGGCTGAGCAGGATCACCGGGATCAGCCCCACCAGCACCAGTGCCAATGAGGGCAAGGCCGCCTCACCCAGCCGCTCGTCACGCGCGAGCTGGTAAGCGACCACCGCCAGGGTGTCGCTGTTGAAGGGCCG
>JAIXXW010000205.1 GCA_027490555.1 Comamonadaceae bacterium
CTGTTTGCCCAACCCATCAACCGCATCGACGTGACGGGGGTGGAAACCTTTGGCCAGCTGCAGCGCCAACTGGCCAGCCGGGGCATCACCTTGCACATCAGCGGCATCAAGCTGCCGGTGGAGACCACCTTGCGCCGGGCAGGCGAACTGGCCGAAGGCCCCTACCTGCGGCTCTACCGCACCGACGCCGAGGCCCTGCAGGCCCTGGCGCAACTGACCCCCTTGCCCCACAACGACGCGTCAGCGGCCATCTGACCTGCCCCAGCGTCCAGGTCTCGCCTCAGTCCAAGGCCTTTTCAAACTCGGACAAGCGCTTGTAGATCGAGCGCAACTCGGTGATGTCGGTCCAGCGCTCGATGAGGTAAGAGAAGGCATCGTTCACTTTGTTGAAAGCATTGCTCACCTGCTGGATCACGCCCAGCGTGATCAAACCCGTGAACAGGGACGGCCCCATCAGCAGGTAGGGAAAAATCACCATCGTCTGGCTGTAAAAATTGCTCCACAGATGGAAGTAGGCATAGTGGTTGAACAGCCGAAAGTTGTTCAGCCGCACACCCAGGAACAGGCCCATCACCGTGGGCAAATCCATGCGGCTGCGCTCGTCCTCGGCATACACCAGATCCTTGCGCAGCGCGGCCTCGGTTTTCTGGTTGTTGTACTCCAGCCCCGGCAGGCGAATGCCCACAAACCACGATATGACCGTGCCGCCCACCGCCGTGACCAGCGCCACCCAGAACAGCGAGCCCTCGAACTGCAGCCACGCGATCGCCATGCCCGCAGACAAGGCCCACAAAATCGGAATGAAAGACACCAGCGTCAGCACCGCCCGCACCAGTCCCAGACCCAGGTTCTCGGTCTGGCGGGCAAAACGCATGCAGTCCTCTTGGATACGCTGCGAAGCGCCCTCCACCATCGCATCGGTGCGCTGCCAGCGCGGCAAATAGGTTTCGGTCATGGCCTGCCGCCAACGGAAGGCGTAATGCGAAGCCAGATAAGTCTCGAAACTGCGCAGCAGCATGTAGGGAAAAGCGATCCAGGCGAACTGTTGCATGAAGCCCCAGAACTTCTCCAGGCCACCGGCCTGCTCGGGCTTTTGCAGCAGGTCGTAAAACTCGCCATACCAGCTGTTCAGGCGCACCGTCTGCTGCACCGTGATGAAGACCAGCGCCACCAGCACGAACAGGCCACCCCAGGCCCACACAGCCCAGCGGCGCGACAGGAAGAAACTGCGGAACACCCGACTTACCTTGCCGGCGGGTTCACATCGTCCACCGTCACGGTCTCGAAGTCGGCCGGCAGCACCACCTCGAGCAGCTCGACATCGTGGCTGTGGCCCAGCTCGCGGTGGCGAATCTCGGGCGGCTGGTGCACGCAAGAGCCCGCCTCCAGGCGCACCACGCCCTGACCTTCGTACTCGAACTCGATCCAGCCCTTGAGCACATAGACCAGCTGGAACTGCGTCTTGTGCAAATGCGGCTGGCTCGAAAAAGCACCACCCTCGGCCGCCCGGATCACGCTGGCCGTGACCCGCCCGCCCGTCGCCGCCTTCATGCCCAGGTCGCGGTATTCAAAAAACGAGCGCAACCCCTTTTCGAACTGCGCGTCCTTGGCGTGGGTGACCACGAAACCTTGTGTTGTCATCTGCGTCTCCATGGAGGGGGTTCACGCCATTTCAGTGAACCACCCTGCCTATCCTAAAGCCAAGTGGTAGGCGTGGAATTTTTGATCACGTTCCCAGCCCATGGACGCGTACAGAGCTTGGCGTATGGTGATCGGATTCATGGTTTCTCCCGGGGTGTTGGATGGACGTTGTAGGCCCGCATGGCCGCCTCGACTTGCGACGCCTCGGTGGTGTCGTCTGGGTAAAAGCGGTAACTGGGTGCCACGATGGCCGCCACCGATGTGACACGCATCACCAGCACGCTGCGGATCGCAAAACGCTGGCCCACCATGGCCAGGAGCGGCGCGGCCCAAGCTGCGAACTCTGGATTGGGCGCATGCACCTCGCGCGCCTCGCCCACCAACTTGAAACCCTTTTGCACAAACACATCGACAAAGCTCAGGCACACCTGCGGCTGCTGCGCGATGTTGCGGGCCGACACAGGCGAGGCGATGTTCGCCACCACCACATGCCGATCGTCAAAAACCGCCCACACCTCTTTGGGCGACACATTGGGCTGGCCCTCGCCATCCACCGTGGCCAGCCAGCACAGCACGCTGCGGCGGGCGGCTTCGCGGACAGATTCATTCAAAAAGATCATCGGCACTCTTGATCACCCAACAGATCAGGCCTCATCGTATCCCCTGATACATTATTTGAATTACAAAGAAAACATTTTTTACGTACAGATATCTCATTCAGGGTGCTTTTTGGCGTCTGTGACAGTTGACTTCAATATTTTCGTTACTACAATAAATTAACCGTGATGCAGATACTTTGGGATCCCGAAAAGCGGCAAACCAATTTGGACAAGCATGGTTTGGACTTCATTGACGCCGTGATGGTGCTGGACAGCAAATATCGACTGGACGTGAAAAGTGTTCGAAACCTGGAACAACGAACCCAAGCATTTGCTTATGTGTTTGATGTGCTGGCTGTACTGACGGTGGTGTATGTCTCGCGACAAAGCGCGATGCGGATCATCAGCTTCAGGCCCGCCAGTGAAGAAGAAAGGACCGCCTACCATGACTGGCTCAAAAACGACTTCGACAACGCTCGGTGAATTGCGTACAGCCTCGGCCCAGGGCAAAAGCGAAACGCAGAAAAACCGGGTGCAGGCCTCAGCGCCCTACGTCTGGGACGGCCAAAATGAAAATGAACGCCCGCTCTCGCGTGAAGAAATGCAAGCCGGCATCGAAACCTACCGCCGCCAGAGAGGACGCCCCACAGGCAGCGACAAGGAATCCACCACCATCCGGATAGATCGCGATGTGCTGGCCGCCTTCCGCGCAGGCGGTCCTGGCTGGCAAACCCGCATGAACGCTGCGCTGCGCGATTGGCTCAAGATGCAGACAACTGCTTAAAAGCAGGTCGTGTCATCAGATTACTTTTTAGCCCCCAGCCAATACGCTACGATGGCATTGGCATGCCCATGTCCCATGCCGTGCTCCTTCTTGAGCCAGGCCACCATCTCCATGTGTTTCATGCCTTCGCACGACTTGAGCAAGTCCAACCAATGCGCGATGGGCTGACCATACTTCTTTTCAATGGACGGGAAATAGGAAGCGGGTCCTTTGGAGGTTTCGGTGGAGGTCATAGGTAGAGGCGTCTGAGCAATTCATTCAAGTTTGACTTTTCAGTGTAGTCAGATCCAGCCACATATGCACTTTGGATTTGTAACTCTGTTCGTATTAAATGCATCGGGCCTTCGCACAGGCCATGTTGCACGTCGATGACCAAAACAGCAGTGTGCATGATGTCTACCACCTTCTCTTTGGTTCAGTGACATGGAGAAATTTGGTGAGAAGGTCGCGCGGGGGGGGGCACAGAAATGGACTTGAGAATTTGACCCACATTGCCCCGGTGATAAGCGCCATGCGTGTTGACATGCAGGAGCATTTCTTCTCGTGTCATTTCACCGGCATCGCCATCCGTGAAACGAAACCGAATCGCCTGACCAAGTTCGCTGGCCGGACAGTGCTGGACATACTGCATGTACCAAGCATCCGTTTCTGCCACCGCGAAATGCAGCTGATCGAGTTCCGGCGTTTCTGGGGTGTTGGTTGCCGTGAATCGATGCTGATGTCCGCACAGATGCGCCCGAAAAATTTCATCCACCACGTAGATGTGATTCAACGTCCGGATGGCTGTTGTGATGGCTTCTGCTTGGACATCGTCTGGGATGGCTGCCAGTGCATTGAACAGATCATGGTTTGGAAAGGCTTGATGAACCCTCTGAGAGAGTCCAGCCGTGATTTCAGTTCAAAACCCTCATTGCTTTGAAATCGGCTTGCCAAACAAATACTGTCCCAGCAAAGAAAAAATACTCGCTGAAAAACCTCCAACACAGGCCGTCTATGCGAGAGACAGGTCAACCATTGCATTCACGGCAAAGACCATCAAACCCGATCCCACAGCCAAGGTAGCCAAGTAAGCCAAATTGGGCTTGGCGGCAGAGCGTCCAGTCCGATGTTCGATCAAGGTTGAAAACCTGACGGTCAAAAAAACCAAGACTGAAACAATCAATAATGAAATGATCCAATCGTTCATCTTTCATCCTCCCTTTTGAATTGAACATTCGACATCGGATCAGCGACAGCGCGGCGCTTGTACAAGGCCCGCAACATCAACGCCACAACGCCGACATTCACCGCAAGCAGCAAGGCTGTGTGGACAGTGGGTTGGCGATAAAGTTCCATAAGCTCAAACGGCACATAGACTGCGCCGCTGCCCGCAGCGAGCACCTCGGCCCATGCGCGCGAGCGCAAGAGACCATAGGCCTCTACGAGACGCATCGATGCGTAAAGGAATGCGCCAGCGGCCAGGACCAGCAGGCGAGCGTCATTGAGGTTGCTGGCCGCATCAATGAAGATCTTCGGGTAATGCGATGCAGGGTTGAGGTGGGTGTGCTCGACGAGGGCCACAGCCCACTCGTGAAGATCCTGATGCCACAAGGACAAAAGACCACTGGCCGCCAAGAGCACTGCAATGCCTTTGGTGGCCTCTATCCACGCGACGATTCGTATGGGGGATCGGTGGTTCATTTTGTGTGTTGAAAAGCAAGCGGGATCACCATGGCTGCTAAATAGGCTGTCACAGCTTCAGCGCCTGCAGCGCCGCCCGGGCGTGGATGGTGTTGGAGCACAAGACCAGGAACGATGCGCCAGCGGCTTGCATGTGGATTCCCAACTCAAACCACCGATCAGGCCGATTGTTTTCATGTGGAGTTCGTGTTTGCTTGTTGGCACTTAAGACCGCCAGAGACGGTCCGCTAAGCTAAGTGGTCAGGCATCAAGCGTTTTTGCATAGGTTGCGCCTTCAGGTTGGCCCACGTCTGCAACGGCCCTGATGGCTCAAAACCATTGCGAAGATAGAAGGCCTCAGCCGTGCGAGTGCTCTCCAGCTCCAGATATTCGATGCCAGCTGAAGCAGCGCAAGACTGGGCCTGCGCCAATAAAGCTCTCCCGACCCCTTTGTGAAGCACCTCGGGTAAGACGTAGCAAAGCGCGACGCTAGACCCTGACACAAGGACAATGCCAACGAGCGCTTGATCTAAAAAGGCTCCAAAGGCAATAGATTGAGGGGCAGACAACCAAACTTCAAAGTTCTCCGGCGTCTTGTTAGCCAGCCATGCGTTGATTGTGAATTCATTTCCTTGATGGTCTAAACGGCAACATTCAATAATTGATCGCCTTACCACGCTACATGCCATGCTAGCGTCGGCACCTGTGATAGCAATAATCTGTAGGTTCATGTTGCCTAACACCCAAGGTACGCGGCTTCGAAAGCAACGCAGCGATTGGAGGGCACCAATAAGGTCCATGAAAATGTCGAACCCATGAATCTTGTTGGCGTCCGCTTGACCGAAAGTTATGCCACGTTTTTTGGTTGTCGCACTTTTTTACAAGATGCAAAAGTCTATTCAGTTGAGCTTTATTGCATGTTCATAGTTGATTGACCTATTGATTTCTCAATTGCTAGGTCTTGAGGACGTTGCAACTTGACGTACCAGAACCAAAAGCCAATCAGTGACATTACTAGGCCCAAAGAAAATAGGCTCCAAAAAACACGCATTTGTTTCATTTGCCAGTCTCTCAGTGACTCTGCGTAGGAAATTTGTCTTTTGATTTTGTTCAGGCTTTCTCTTTGCTTGAAACTTCTGTCGATAAGTTCGTCGGCTCGTACCACTTGTGAGTCAGGATATTTGAGTTTGTGTTGAGTGTCTTCGTTGAAGTTTGATATTTCAGCTTTCAGGAATACAAGGTCTGCTTCTGTTTCAGCAAGCAATTTTGCAAACTCAGACCACCTGTCCATGGGGGTGAGGAAACTAAAAATACAAATTGCGATGCCGGCCAATGCGGTAAATTTATAGAGATTGTCTATCGGCAAAGGTAAGGTCATTGGATCGTTCCGCAATAAGACTGTTTTCACGTAGAGGGCTCACATAGAGCTAATTGGCGCTACGCTAACTTGTGGCTCAGCGTCCAGCTAATGAAGGGAACGTGGTTAGGCGTCATGTCACCCTTTGCAATTCCAGATACATATAAATTTGTCATGAAATTTGGTACCCCTCCTTTGCACTGCCCCCGCTGACTTCAGGAGCGCGAGCGGGCTCAGTGCGTGCACTATACCCTCAAAACAAAAATATTAGAACTATTTATATATTTTCGGAAAATACCTATGTGAACGACCCTGTGCCCCCCAAAAACATGGGGAGCGTTGAAATCAAAGCTTAAGCGGTAACGATCCAGCCTTCGAGCGGATCGCACGGGGGCAAGCCGTATTGCGGGTGCCCGGCTTCGTGCTGTTGTTGCGCCCAGGCCGCTTGCATCAGGCACAGGGTGGCGTCGAGGGCGTCGCCGCTGGCGTCGTCGGCCAGGCGGCCCAGCAGGGCGTTGCTGGCCACCAGGCGCAGGCCCAGGCGGGTCTGGCCGCGCTCCAGGGCGCCCAGCAGTTCGCGCCGGGCCAGCAGGCGATCGGGGGTGTGTTTGGCTTTGTCGTCGCTTTTGTAGCTGGTGTTGCCCAGCACTTCTCTGGCCAGCAGGCCGGGGTAGGCCTCCAGCGCCACGCGGCGCGCATCGCCCGCGCACAGGCCGGGCAGGTGCAC
>JAIXXW010000320.1 GCA_027490555.1 Comamonadaceae bacterium
ACATCCTGAGCGGCGCCATCATGGACCCCCGGGCGCTCACCGAACTGTTCCCCGATTGGAAAGAACGCGGCGCTCCGCTGAACCAGCCCGTGACCGACGACGCCTGGAGCTTCCTGAGCAAGACCGGCGCCACCCGCACCCCCGGCATCTTCTTGCCCGAATGCGCGCAAAACCACGGCAACTACATCATCAGCCTGTCCAACTTCACCCGCTGGCTGGCCCAGCAGGCCGAAAACCTGGGCGTGGAAATCTTCCCGGGCTTCACCGCCGCCGAAGTGCTCTACAACGACGACGGCAGTGTCAAAGGCGTGGCCACGGGCAATCTGGGCATTGGCAAGGACGGCGAGCCCACCGAGAACTTCCAGCTCGGCATGGAATTGCATGGCAAATACACCGTGTTCGCCGAAGGCGCACGCGGCCACCTGGGCAAACAGCTGATCGCCAAATACAAGCTGGACGAGGGCCGCGACCCGCAGACCTACGGCATCGGTATCAAGGAAGTCTGGGAGATTGACCCTTCACGCCACACCCCTGGTTTTGTCATGCACACCGCCGGCTGGCCCATGGACAACGACACCTATGGCGGCGCTTTCATGTACCACATGGAAGACAACAAGGTGGCCATCGGCTATGTGGTGGGTCTGGACTACGCCAACCCTTGGCTCAGCCCCTTTGAAGAATTGCAGCGCTGGAAGACCCACCCGAACATCCAGTGGTACTTCACCAATGCCAAAGGCGAGGTCAACGCCAAACGCATCGGCTACGGTGCCCGCGCCATCACCGCAGGCGGCCTGATGAGCCTGCCCAAGACCGTGTTCCCAGGCGGCGCACTGGTGGGCTGTGACGCCGGTTACCTGAATGTGAGCCGCATCAAGGGCAGCCACGCCGCCATCAAGACCGGCATGCTGGCTGCCGAAGCGGCTTATGAGGCCATCGTGGCCGGTCGTGCGCACGACGAGCTCAGTGCCTACCCCGAGGCCTTCGAAGCCAGCTGGCTCTACACCGAGCTGAACAAATCCCGCAACTTCAAAACCTGGTTCAAAAAAGGCCTGGCGGTGGCCACCCTCATGAACGGTTTCGAGCAATTTGTGCTGCGCGGGCATATCCCCTGGACGCTGCGCCGAGACAAGGCCGACCACACCTACTTGAAGCCCGCGGCCGAGTGCAAGCCCATCGTCTACCCCAAGCCCGATGGCCAGCTCACCTTTGACCGCCTCTCCAGCGTCTTCATCAGCAACACCAACCACGAGGAAAACCAGCCGGCGCACCTGACGCTGAAAGATGCCTCGGTGCCGGTGGGCATCAACCTGGCCAAGTACGCCGGCCCCGAGTCGCGCTACTGCCCTGCCGGCGTGTACGAGTACGTGAAAAACGAAGACAACAGCGACCGTCTGCAGATCAACGCGCAAAACTGCGTGCACTGCAAGACCTGCGACATCAAGGACCCGACGCAAAACATCGTCTGGGTCACGCCCGAAGGGGGCGGTGGGCCCAACTACACGGGCATGTGAAGCACACCCCAGAGGCCCGAGTGGCCTCTTTTTTCATGGGTCTGTGAATAATTTTCATACAGCGCCCCCAAAGCGTCATCACCCCCGCGAAAACCCTAGGCGAAATGGTTTCGCCAAACACCATAATCCGATTTGTATGACAAGTTGATTCCCACCTTGTCGTCGACCACCGAATCAAGAGGAGCTTTTGAATGAAACTGAGCAAATTGATGTTGGGCCTGAGCCTGGCTGTTGGCATCATGGCCACGGCCTCCGCACAAATCACGATGCGCAACAGCATCTCCGTCGGACAAAACTCGCACCAGGGCGAAGCCATTGACACCCTGGCCAAAGAGGTCGAGCGTCGCACCAACGGCCGCATCAAGATCCAAAACTTCTACGCCGGTGCACTCGGCGCAGAACGTGAATCCATCGAGTCGGTGCAACTGGGCACCCAAGAGCTGACCACCACCTCCACCGGCCCGATCCCCAACTTTGTGCCCGAGACACGCATCTTGGACGTGCCTTTCCTGTTCCGTGACAAAGCCCATGCACGCGCGGTGTTGGACGGCCCCATCGGCCAGGAATTGCTCAGCAAATTCGAAGCCAAAGGCTTCAAGGCCCTGGCCTGGGGTGAAAACGGCGTGCGCCACATGACCAACAGCAAGCGCCCCGTCAACGAGCCCAACGACCTGAAGGGCCTGAAAATGCGCACCATGGAAAACCCTGTGCACGTGGCCGCCTACAAGAGCTTGGGCATTGTGACCACGCCCATGGCCTTCACCGAAGTCTTCACCGCCTTGCAACAAGGCACCGTGGATGGTCAGGAAAACCCGCTGTCGGTGATCATGGCCGCCAACTTCGACCAGGTGCAAAAACACCTGAGCCTCACAGGGCACGTCTACTCCCCAGCGGTGATCCTGATGAACAAGGGCGTGTTTGACAAGCTGAGCGCCGCCGACAAGCAGATCTTCCTCGACTCGGCCAAAGAAGCCGTCAAGGCCAACCGCGCCCGTGTGGACAAGGACGATGCCAATGGCGTGGCCGAATTGCGCAAGAAAGGCATGACCATCGTCGAGAACGTGGACAAGTCCAAGTTCATCGCCACCATGGCGCCTGCGATTGCCGAATTCGAAAAGCAGTTTGGCAAAGCCAACCTGGACCGCATCCGCAATTTCAAGTGATCTGAACTTGTTTGGAACGCCCGACCGGCTTTGGCTGGCGGGCGTTTTTCACTTTGGCTGGGAAACGCCTTATGAAAAAACAGTTTTTGCGTTTTGAGCATTGGACCACCTCCGCGTCGATGGCGGTGGCTTGCCTCATGATGGCATTGGCCTCCGCCTTCGCCATCCACCAGATCGTGACCCGCTTCATCCTGGAGTCCCCCGCCGAGTGGACCGAGGTGCTGATCCGTTTCAGCCTGATCTGGATGGTGTTTCTGGGCATTCCCACAGCTTTCCGACAAGGCGCCATGGTCAGCGTGGACTTGTTGTACCGGCTGAGCGGTCAACGCATGCGGCGGGTTTTGGATGCCGTGGTGGCCATCACGGCCCTGACCTTGTGCAGCATCATTTTGTGGTGGGGGTGGGACTATGCCAATCGGGGCAGCGTCCAATCCATGATCGGCCTGGAGGGTGTCTCCATGTTCTGGGCCTACCTCGCACTGCCCGTGGGCGCGGTGTTCAGCATCATCGGCATCATCGGCTTTTGGCTGGATCCTCAGCGTATGGAATTGGAGAATGCACAATGAGTTCAGCCATGCTTTTCACGATGCTGCTGTGCTTTGCACTGACAGTGTCTGTGGCCGTTTCCATTGGTCTGTCGGCGATCATCGGGATACAAATCGTCAATGCCAACATGCTCATTTCCGTCAAGGAAATGTTCAACTCTCTCAACAAGTTTCCGCTGGCGGCCATTCCCTTCTTCATTCTGGCGGGCAACCTGATGGAGACCGGCGGCATCTCCCGCCGCCTGGTCGAATTTGCCAAGAGCATCGTGGGTGGCATCCAGGGCGGCCTGCCCATCACCTGTGTGCTGACCTGCATGATTTTTGCGGCGGTTTCGGGCTCGTCGGTGGCGACCACGTTTGCCATTGGTGCCATCCTGATTCCGGCCTTGATCAAACACGGTTACCCCCGTCCCTGGGCCACCGCTTTGCAAGCCACTTCGGCCGAGCTGGGCGTCATCATCCCGCCATCGATCCCCATGATTTTGCTGGGCGTCAGCGCCGAAATCTCGATTGGCGAACTCTTCGTAGCGGGTGTAGGACCGGGCCTTTTGATCGGCGGCGCCCTGATGCTCTTTGTCTGGCTCTATTCCAAATTCATGGGCTGGGGCAAAAACGACGGCGAAGGCCGCTTGAGCTTTGGCAAAGCCAGCTGGCAGGCCAGCTGGGCCCTGCTCATGCCGGTGATCGTGCTGGGCGGCATTTATGGCGGGGTGTTCACACCCACTGAAGCCGCGGCTGTGGCGGTTCTCTACTCCTTCATCGTGGGCACCGTGATCTACCGTGAAATCGGCTTCAAGGACATCTACACCATCTTGCGCAAATCGGTGATCTCGAGCGCGGTGATCATGTTCATCATCGCCAACGCCGGCTTGTTTGCATTCATGATCACCCGCGCCGGTGTGCCCGCGGCCATTGGGGCCTGGCTGCAAGAGATGCTGCAGTCGCCGGTGTATTTCTTGCTGGGCGTCAATGCGGCTTTGTTCGTCATCGGCATGTTCATCGAGACCAGTGCGGCCATCATCGTGCTGGCCCCGATCCTGGTGCCGGTGGCGATGCACTTCGGCATCGACCCGATCCACTTTGGCATGGTGATGATCGTCAACCTGGCGCTGGGCATGATCACCCCCCCCTTTGGCGTGAACCTGTTTGCCGCCTGTACGGTGGCAAAAATCTCGCTCGATCGGATCATCAAGGACCTGATTCCCTTCATCGGTGTGATCCTGACCTGTCTGATGCTGATCAGTTATGTGCCGGAAATCTCGCTGACCTTGCGCGACTGGATCTTCAACAAATCCAGCTAGAATCCACCCCTGTCAGGAGAGCGCCTGACTTGTTTCAGCCATGAACCAAGTCAGGCCGCCGAAGGCGCAGGCGCTGTGACCAGCCGCTGAACGCTCAGGCAAAAGGACTGACAAAACGCTTTTCATCGGGCGTTACCTCACTGGAGAGAGGTGCCGGGCCATCGGGCCACGGCATCCACCGAAGGAGCAACCCGCAGAGCGACCGGTCTCAATACCGGTCTCTACCGGCGAATCTCTCAGGTAAAGCGGACAGCGGGGGCAAGCCACGGCATGTGCTGTGGTTGTTCATTGCCCTTGGAGAGCCTGTGACCGCCGAATTGCTGACCACCCCCCTGAACGCCTTGCACATGGAGCTGGGTGCCCGCATGGTGCCCTTTGCGGGCTACCAGATGCCGGTGCAATACCCGTCTGGCCTGGT
>JAIXXW010000271.1 GCA_027490555.1 Comamonadaceae bacterium
CGATCAACGCTGCACGTCGCGGCGCACGGAACCGGTGAACAGCTGGCGTGGGCGGCCGATCTTGTACTCGGGGTCGCTGATCATTTCATTGAGCTGGGCGATCCAGCCAACGGTGCGTGCCAGGGCGAAGACCCCGGTGAACAGGTTCACGGGGATGCCGATGGCGCGTTGCACGATGCCGGAGTAGAAGTCCACATTGGGATAGAGCTTGCGGCTGACGAAGTATTCGTCTTCGAGGGCGATCTTTTCCAGTTCCTTGGCCAGCTTGAACAGGGGGTCGTTTTCCAGACCCAGCTCGGCCAGGACTTCGTTGCAGGTTTCCTGCATGAGCTTGGCGCGGGGGTCGTAGTTCTTGTACACGCGGTGGCCAAAACCCATCAGCTTGACGCCGGAGTTCTTGTCTTTCACCTGGTTCATGAATTCGCCAACTTTGGACACGCCGCCCATTTTCTGGATCTCTTCCAGCATGGTCAGGCAGGCTTCGTTGGCGCCACCGTGGGCAGGGCCCCAGAGGCAGGCCACACCGGCTGCGATGGCGGCAAATGGGTTGGTGCCCGACGAGCCGCACAAACGCACGGTGGAGGTGGAGGCGTTTTGCTCGTGGTCTGCGTGCAAGATGAAGATCCGGTCCATGGCGCGCTCGAGCACGGGGTTGACCACATAGTCTTCGCAAGGCGTGCCGAACATCATGCGCAGGAAGTTGCCGGCATAGGACAGCTCGTTGCGGGGGTACATGTAAGGCTGGCCCACGCCGTATTTGTAGGCCATGGCCACCAGGGTGGGCATTTTGGCGATCAGGCGGATCGCGGCGATGTGGCGGTGGTCGGGGTTGTTGATGTCGGTGCTGTCATGGTAGAAGGCCGACAAAGCGCCGATCAGACCGGTCAACACGGCCATGGGGTGGGCGTCACGGCGAAAGCCACGCAGGAAAAACTGCATCTGCTCGTTGACCATGGTGTGGTTGTTGACGAGCTTGTGAAAGTCCTTGCTCTGCTGGCCCACGGGCAATTCGCCGTTGAGCAAGAGGTAGCAGGTGTCCAGGTAGTCGGCTTTGTTGGCCAACTGCTCGATGGGGTAGCCGCGGTAGAGGAGTTCACCCTTGTCGCCGTCGATGTAGGTGATGGCCGACTGGCATGAGGCCGTGGACAGGAAGCCCGGGTCGTAGGTGAACATGCCACTTTGCGCATACAGCTTGCGGATGTCGATCACATCCGGTCCGATGTTGCCCGAGTAGACGGGCATGTCGATGCTGGGGCTGCCATTGGAAAACGACAGGGTGGCTTTGTTATCGGCGAGTTTCATGGTGGGTTTCCTCTTAGTTTCCGGGTGTGAACCTTTTCAGGCTCAGGCTCTCAGCATGTCCAGGACTTCACACACCTCATCGGTGCTGATCTCGGGCTGAAGGGCTTTGCGGCCCAACAGCAAGTCCATGAGATCGTTGTCTGACAGATCCATCAGCGCGTACATGCCCCGGGCCTGGCCAACCGTCAAGCCCGCAGCGTGCCGGTTGAAGAAGCGCTCGATGAACAAGTCGTTCTCGAGCAGTCCGCGCCGACTGCGCCAGCGCAGCTTGCTCAGTGAGCGTTCGCTCAGAGGGGCGAGGCGGTCGGCGCCGACCAGCGACGCGTCTTCCAGGATCGGGTTCACAGTCATCACACGGCTCGGCGGACCATCATCTCTTTGATCTTGCCGATGGCCTTGGTGGGGTTCAAGCCCTTGGGGCAGACGTCGACACAGTTCATGATGGTGTGGCAGCGGAACAGGCGGTAGGGGTCTTCCAGGTTGTCCAGGCGCTCCGATGTGGCTTCGTCTCGGCTGTCGGCGATGAAGCGGTAGGCCTGCAGCAGACCGGCGGGGCCCACAAACTTGTCCGGGTTCCACCAGAAACTGGGGCAGCTGGTGGAGCAGCTGGCGCACAGGATGCACTCGTACAGACCGTTCAGCTCATCGCGCTCTTCGGGGCTTTGCAGGCGCTCGGTTTCGGGGGGGATGGTGCTGTTGATCAGGTAAGGCTTGATCGAGTGGTATTGCTTGAAGAACTGGGTCATGTCCACGATGATGTCGCGGATCACGGGCAGGCCAGGCAAGGGCTTCAGGACAATCGTGCCGGGCAGGGTTTTCATGTTGGTCAGGCAGGCCAGGCCATTTTTCCCGTTGATGTTCATCGCGTCCGAGCCGCACACACCCTCACGGCAAGAGCGGCGGAAGGAAATGGACGGGTCCACGGCCTTGAGCTTCATCAGGGCGTCCAGCAGCATGCGTTCATTGCCGTCCAACTCGACCTGGATGGTCTGCATATAAGGCTTGGCGTCCTTGTCGGGGTCGTAGCGGTAGATCTGGAATGTGCGTAGGGTCATGAAAGAACTCCTGGGGTATTCGGGTGGTGGACCGCAGCCTGAGGCCAGCGGTCCAGACAAACTTTAGAAGGTACGGACCTTGGGTGGCACGGAGTCCACGGTCAGGGGTTTGAGCTTGACCGGTTTGTAAGTCAAGCTGTTGGTCGCGCTGTGCCACAGGGTGTGCTTCATCCAGTTGGCATCGTCGCGGCCCAGGGGGGCCATGGGGTCATCCACGGGACGCTCGTAGTCGCTCACGGTGTGGGCGCCACGGCATTCGCGGCGGGCGGCGGCAGACACCATGGTGGCTTGCGCGCTTTCGATCAGGTTGTCCACTTCCAGGGCCTCGATGCGGGCGGTGTTGAACACCTTGGAGGTGTCCTTCAGGCCGATCGCGTTGACGCGCTCGCGGATGGCAGCGATTTTTTGCACGCCTTCGTCCATGCTGGCCTGGGTGCGGAACACACCCGCGTGTTTCTGCATGGTGGCGCGCATGTCGTTGGCCACGTCTTGGGCGTATTCCCCGCCACGGCCTTCGAGTTTGTTCAAGCGGCTCAGGGTGAAGTCGGCCGCGTCGGCGGGCAGAGGTTTGTGCGACTTGGTTTTGGAAGCAAAGTCGACGATGTGGTTGCCCGCAGCACGCCCGAACACCAGCAAGTCGAGCAGGGAATTGGTGCCCAGGCGGTTGGCGCCGTGCACCGACACGCAAGAGCATTCGCCCACGGCGTACAAGCCGTTGACCACGGCATTGTGGTCGCTGGCGGTCTGCGTCACCACCTGGCCATGGATGTTGGTGGGGATGCCGCCCATCTGGTAATGGATGGTGGGCACCACCGGGATCGGCTCTTTGGTGATGTCGACGTTGGCGAAGTTGACGCCGATCTCGTACACCGAGGGCAGGCGTTTGTGGATGGTCTCGGCACCCAGGTGGTCGAGTTTGAGAAACACAAAATCCTTGTTCGGGCCACAGCCACGGCCTTCCTTGATTTCTTGGTCCATGCAGCGCGAGACGAAGTCACGCGGTGCCAGGTCTTTCAGGGTGGGGGCATAGCGCTCCATGAAGCGCTCGCCATGGCTGTTGAGCAAGATCGCGCCTTCGCCACGGCAGCCTTCGGTCAGCAACACGCCTGCACCGGCCACGCCGGTGGGGTGGAATTGCCAGAACTCCATGTCTTCGAGCGGGATGCCCGCGCGGGCGGCCATGCCCAGGCCGTCACCGGTGTTGATGAAAGCGTTGGTGGAGGCGGCATAAATGCGGCCGGCACCGCCGGTGGCCATCAGCACGGTTTTGGCGTGCAGGATGTGCAGATCGCCGGTTTCCATCTCGAGGGCGGTGACACCCACCACATCGCCTTCGGCGTCGCGGATCAGGTCCAGGGCCATCCATTCCACAAAGAAACTGGTCTTGGCCGCCACGTTTTGCTGGTACAGGGTGTGCAGCATGGCGTGACCGGTGCGGTCAGCGGCAGCACAAGCGCGTTGCACGGGCTTTTCGCCGTAGTTGGCGGTGTGGCCGCCAAAGGGGCGCTGGTAAATGGTGCCGTCCGGGTTGCGGTCGAAGGGCATGCCCATGTGCTCCAGGTCGTACACGACCTTGGGTGCTTCACGGCACATGAATTCGATCGCATCCTGGTCACCGAGCCAATCAGAGCCCTTGACGGTGTCGTAGAAGTGGTAGTGCCAGTTGTCGTCGGACATGTTGCCCAGGCTGGCGCCGATGCCGCCTTGGGCCGCCACCGTGTGCGAACGGGTGGGGAACACTTTGGACAGCACGGCCACGTTCAGGCCCGCACGGGCCAGTTGCAGCGAGGCACGCATGCCTGAACCACCGGCGCCGACGATCACGACGTCAAATTTGCGGGTGGTGACTTTGTCTTTGGTATAGCTCATGGTTTATCGAGTGGGGTGTGGTTGCAGCGCAGTGACAGGCGAGGGCAGAGGCATCACAGGCGCCACAGCGCCTGAACGGCCCAGCCGGCACAGCCGACCAGCCAGACGAGGGTGAAAACGTGCAAGACCATGCGCACGGCCAGGGGCTTGACGTAGTCCATCCAGATGTCCCGCATGCCCACCCAGACGTGGTAGAGCAAGGCGATGACGACGGAAAAAGTGAGGACTTTCATCCACTGCGCTGCGAAAATGCCAGCCCATTCTTCGTAGCCGATGGGGCCGGAGGTGAAGATCACCTGCGCCAGGATGACCACGGTGAAAAGCGCCATCAGGACGGCGGTGACACGTTGGGCCAGCCAGTCGCGAAAGCCATAACCGGCACCGGTCACGATGCGCTTGGAGCCGTAATTCACGGACGACATAGATCGATTTCCTTGTTGTTTTTGGTGGAACGGAGGGATCAGTACAGACCAAATAGCTTGGCCGCCAAAACCGCGGTCAAACCAAGGCTGAACACCAGGGTGGCCACGGCAGAGGATTTGCCGAATTCCTTGCCCACGGCATGGAATGTGTCCATGTAAATGTGGCGCATGCCAGCGATGAAGTGGTGCAGGTAAGCCCAGATCAGCGCCAGTGCCAACAACTTGAAGAACCAACCGGGCGCGACACCGAGGCCGACGCCGAAAGCGGCAGAGAGTTTGGCGAACGAAATTTCGGAGGTGATGGAGTTGTCAAACATCCAAATGAACAAGGGCATGAGCAAGAACATCAGGAAGCCGCTGATGCGGTGCAAGATGGACACAATGCCGGCAGCCGGGAGTCGGTAAGTCGGCAGGTCTTTCAGGGCATGGATGTTGCGGAATTCAGGCCGCTTGCGGGCAAGTTCGGTCATGGGGTACTTTCTAGATGGAACGTGCTTGTGTGGTGGATGACAAACCGATGGATTCTATTGCAACGCATCAAACTGACAGGATCATTTCAGTGACACTTTGTGGAATTTTTCGGGGGCCAACTGGGCGCTCAGTTCAACGCGTTGCGGTAATGGTGGGTGTCGGTGCGGTAAAAGCCGCGGCGCAACTCCATGGGGGTGTTTTTGTAGGTATAGGCTACACGCTCCACACTCAGCAAAGGGGTGTGGGCGGGCAGTTGCAGCAATTCCCTTTGGGTCTTGTCGGGCAAAACAGCTCGGATTTTTTCATCGGCGCGCACCATGCGCACGCCAAACTCGGTTTCAAACAAGGCATACATGGGCCCGTGGTAGGCCGACAGCCTTTCGGCGGTCAAGCCGCGAAATGGCGCACCGGGCAACCACAAGTCTTCCAAGATGGTGGGGACGTTTGAAAACGAAAGAACTCTTCGCACTTGCAGCACCGTGTCGCCCGAGCGCAAAGCCAGGGCTCTGGCAATCTCGGCCGTGGCACGCAGTCGTTTGCAGTCCACGATGTGGCGCTGGGCGGGGCCCTCGGTGTTCTGGTCGCCTTGGTCGGGCACCAGTTTCAAAAAACGGTACTGCACATGCTGCTCGGCATGGGTGGCCACAAAAGTGCCCTTGCCCTGCTTGCGGATCAACAGGTGGTCGCTGGCCAATTCGTCGATGGCTTTGCGCACCGTGCCCTGGCTGACCCGGTACCGCACCGCCAATTCGATCTCGCTGGGGATCGCCTCACCCGGCTTCCATTCGCCGGCTTGGAGGCTTTGCAGGATCAGGCCCTTGATTTGTTGGTAGAGCGGGCTGAACGCAGGCGTGTTGAGCGAGGCTTCACTCGCTGCGGCTTGTGCATCGATCGGGTTCAAAGGGTGGTTCATGAAAGAGGGCAGGGCAGGCACATCGGGTGCATGGCATGTCGCGCATCATATCTTATATAAGACATAAGACAAATTGACGAAAGCGGGTTTTCGCAGGTACACTCCGAGCCTGTTTGCCTGTGCGCTGGGCTTGTTTTTGCCCTCAGGCGCTCGTCCGGTCTGCCGGATGTCTCTGCCGACCCGCATGTCGGCTGCGGACTGCAAGCCCTGTTTTCTATCACTTCGGAGTTTTCCACCATGAGCAAAAAGCCCGTCCGCGTTGCCGTCACCGGCGCTGCAGGTCAAA
>JAIXXW010000228.1 GCA_027490555.1 Comamonadaceae bacterium
CCGAACGATCCACACCTCCATCCGATGGTTTCCAACAACGCCAAAGAAGTTTTCATCCAGGGCATCACCCAGGACGGCAAGCCTTTCAGGCCCAGTGACTGGGCCGAGCGTCTGGCGGGCGTGATGAGCCAATTCCGTCCCGGCGGTGCCACGCCGGGCAGCCACCTGAGCTATTCCCCCTGGTGCATTCCGACCACGCTGGCGGGGGTCAAGTGTGTGATCGTCAACCAGGAGTTGCGCGAGCACAACGTCATGGCCTGGGATTTCGTGATGAATTTCGCGCTCGACAATGGCTTGCAGGTGGCCGAAGCCTGTTTGCTGCCCGATCCCCCCACAAAGAAATAAGCCCCACACGCCTGCGTGGGTGCGCGCCGCGGCCCAGAGCCCTGCGCCGGTTTGCACAGCGGACGTCCTGGTGCGCCCGGCCGGGCAGCGGCCATGAAAAAACCGCCGAGGTTTGCACCTGGGCGGTTCAGTGTTCGCGGACAGCGCACCCGTTTCAAACGGCAGCGAGAGCGGGTCTCGCCGGGCTGTTGATCTGTTGGAGCGGATCAGGCTGCGGCAGTGGCCAAAGTCTTGACTTTGGCACTCAGGCGGCTCTTGTCACGGGCAGCCTTGTTTTTGTGGAAGATGCCTTTGTCGGCAATGGTGTCCACCACGGTTTGCATCTTGGCAAACAACTCGGTGGCTTTGGTCTTGTCACCGGCTGCAACGGCTTTTTCGACGTTTTTCACAGCGGTGCGGTATTTGGAGCGCAGCGAAGAGTTCGCAGCGTTGATTTTGATGTCTTGACGGACGCGTTTGCGGCCCGAAGCCAGACGGGGGTTTTTCTTTTTGGGTTTAGCGGATGCCATGGATGGTTTCTTTCAGTGTCTGAGGATGATGTCCAGCGAACCGCGCATTCTAGCAGAAGGTCCAGAGGCCGGGGTGGTCGCGGGCTGGCGGCTGGGCGTGCGGGTTCACCCAGGGCCCGGGTCACCGGGCCGGACCGCTAAACTCACCCCCTGTGAGCCTCCTGCGATCTGCCTCTGTTGTGTCCCTTTTTACCCTGGCTTCCCGGGTCACGGGTTTGGTGCGGGAGCTGCTGATCGCCTCGATGTTTGGGGCCAGTGCCTTGACCGACGCCTTCAATGTGGCTTTCCGGATTCCCAACCTGTTCCGCCGCCTGTTTGCGGAAGGGGCCTTCAGCCAGGCTTTTGTGCCGGTGCTGGCGGCCAGTCGGGCTCAGCACGGCGAGGAGGCCACCCGCCAGGCGATCGACCATGTGGCCACCGCCCTGGCCTGGTCGGTGCTGCTCTTGTCGGTGCTCGGGGTGCTGTTGTCGCCCTTCCTGGTCTGGGCCTTGGCCAGTGGTTTGCAGCAGGACCCGCGCGGCCACGAAGCCGCTGTGCACATGACCCGCTGGATGTTCCCTTACATCGCTTTCATGTCCATGGTGGCCCTGTCGGCCGGGATTTTGAACACCTGGAAGCGTTTTGCGGTGCCCGCTGCCACGCCGGTGTTTCTGAATGTCAGCGTCATCGGGGCCACCTGGTGGCTGGCGCCCTGGCTGGGGCGGCAGGGGGTCGAGGCCATTTACGCCTTGCCCGTGGGGGTGATGCTGGGCGGCTTTTTGCAATTGGCGGTTCAGATCCCGGCCCTGGCCCGGCTGGGTTTGCTGCCCCGACTGGGCCTGCGCCCCTCGGCCGTCCAAAAAGCCTGGACCCACCCCGCCACCTTGAACATCCTGCGCCTGATGGGGCCAGCTTTGCTGGGTGTTGGCGTGGCCCAGATTTCCTTGCTGATCAACACGCAAATTGCCTCCCACCTGGCGCCAGGCAGTGTCAGCTGGCTCACCTACGCCGACCGGCTGATGGAGTTCCCCACCGCCATCTTGGGTGTGGCGCTGGGGGTGGTGTTGATGCCCCAGCTGGCGGCCGCGAACGCCACCGGCGACAGCGCGCGCTACACCGCCATGCTGGATTGGGGTTTGCGTCTGGTGCTGCTGCTGGCCCTGCCTTGCGCCGCCGCCTTGTTGGTGTTTTCCCAGCCTTTGGTGTCTGTGCTGTACCACTATGGTGCCTTCACCGATCGGGACTTGCAGCAAACCACCTTGGCGCTGACGGGCTACGGCGTGGGCTTGCTGGGTTTGGTGGCCATCAAGGTCCTCGCGCCGGGCTATTACGCCAGCCAAGACGTCCGCACGCCGGTGCGCATCGCGGTGGCGGTGTTGGTGCTGACGCAGCTGTTCAACCTGGTGCTGGTGCCCACCATGGCCCATGCCGGCCTGGCCTGGTCGATTGGTTTGGGGGCGCTGGTCAACGCGCTGTGGTTGCTGCTGGGGCTGTTGCGCCGGGGCAGTTACAGGCCGCAGCCCGGTTGGTTGCGCTTTGCACTGCAGGTGGTGTTGGCCACGGCCTTGCTCACGGCCTTGCTGTGGTGGGCGGCCCACCATTTGCCCTGGGCGGCCATGCGCCAGGAGGCCTGGTTGCGCATCGGCTGGATGGTGACGATTTTGGCGGGCTCGGCCCTGCTGTATTTTGGTGTGCTGTGGGCCACAGGCTTGCGGCTCAAGGCTTTCCTCAAGCGCTGAAAGCATGCCCATGCCCTTGAACTGGTCTGCCCAGACGCCTTTGAGCTACTTTGCCAGCCTGGTCCAAAGCGACGAGCAGTTTCCGCTGCTGGAAGCCGCCGCCAGCTTGGTGCAGGACGAAGAGCCCACCCTCGATGTGCAGCAGGTGCTGGACGATGTGGCGCGTTTGTTGAAGCGGGTCCTGGCGCGCATGCCCGACGACGCGGATGAGTTGACCCGACTGGCCATCCTGACGCAGGTTTTCTACAGGGACCTGGGTTTTGCAGGCAACCCCAATGATTACTATGCGCCCGAAAACAGCTACCTGAACGAGGTTCTGCGCACGCGCCGCGGGATCCCTGTTTCCTTGGCCGTGATCTGGCTGGAGCTGGCCCAGGCGCTGGATTTGAAGGCCCAAGGCGTCTCCTTTCCTGGCCATTTCCTGGTCAAGGTCGCGCTCCAGGGCGGCTTGGTGGTGCTGGACCCGCTGACGGGCGAGTCCTTGGGCCTGGACAAGCTGTCCGAGCGTTTGAGCCCTTTCCGGGATCCGGCAGACCAGGCCGCTGCGCCCGATCTGGATGAGGGTGAAACGCCGCTGGGCCTGTATTTGCAGGCCTGCCCGCCCCGCGATGTGCTGGCCCGCATGCTGCGCAACCTCAAGGAAATTTTCCGTGCACAAGAGGACTGGCCGCGCATGTTGCAGGTGCTGGACCGCTTGGTGGTCTTGCTGCCTGACACCTGGACCGAGCGGCGTGACCGCGGCCTGGTGCATGCCGAGCTGGGGCACGCGCACGAGGCCCTGCATGATTTGCGCTGCTACCTGGAGGCCGTGCCCGAAGGGCCCGATGCCCTGGCCCTGCGCAACCGTGTGATCGAGCTGTCAGGGCTTTGAGGGCTCAGGCCACCACCACCTGGGGGCCTGCGCCTTGCGCTGCAATGTGGCCGATGGTGTAGACCTGCTCACCGGCAGCGCGCAGCGTGGCCGCACAGCTTTCGGCTGCGGCGGCACCCACCACCACCACCATGCCGATGCCGTTGTTGAAGGTGCGGTTCATTTCGGTGTCGTCGATGCCGGCGGTTTTTTGCAGCCAGGCAAACAACTCGGTCTGGGGCCAGCTGCCTTGCTGCAGGTGGGCGGCCAGGCCTGCGGGCAGCACGCGGGGAATGTTCTCCAAAAGACCACCGCCCGTGATGTGGGCCAGGGCCTTGATGCCCGCAGATTGCGGGGTGTGCGGGTGCTGGGCCAGTGCGCTCAAGACGTTGCGCACGTACAGGCGGGTGGGGGCCATCAGGGCTTGCTTGAAGGGTTGGCCGTCCAGCGTCGAGGGGGCATCGCTGCCTGCGCGTTCGATGCACTTGCGCACCAGGGAAAAGCCGTTGGAGTGCACCCCCGACGAGGCCAGACCCAGCACCACGTCGCCAGCCTGGACATGCTGACCCGTCAGGATTTGGGACTTCTCGACCGCCCCGACCGCAAAGCCGGCCAGGTCGTATTCGCCGGCAGGGTACATGCCCGGCATTTCTGCCGTTTCACCGCCAATCAGGGCGCAACCCGACAACTCGCAACCCTTGGCGATGCCGCCGATCACCGCGGCGGCGGTGTCCACATCGAGCTTGCCGCAGGCAAAGTAATCCAGAAAAAACAGCGGTTCGGCACCTTGAACCAGCACGTCGTTCACGCTCATGGCCACCAGATCGATGCCCACGGTGTCGTGCATGTTCCACTCGAAAGCCAGCTTCAGTTTGGTGCCCACACCGTCGGTGCCGCTGACCAGCACGGGTTCCTTGTAGCGCTTGGGCACCTCAAAAAGGGCGCCAAAACCGCCGATGCCGGCCAAAACGCCTTCCCGCAGGGTTTTCTTGGCCAGGGGCTTGATGCGCTCGACCAGGGCGTCACCGGCAACAATGTCCACGCCGGCATCTTTGTAGGAAAGGGGTGTTTGGCTCATGGTTTGGGCCCGAAAAGGGCATGTGAATGGGTAAGTGGAGCCCCCCAGAACAGGCTGGCAGACTAAAATCAGCTCTTATTTTAAGGGTCAGCCCCCAGCGCCTGGGCCAGCCCCTGGCCCAACACGAGACCGCATGCAAGCACCCCTGCCATTTTTGATGACGCGCCTGGCCGCCTGGTTGGGCGTGGCCTTGGTCGCGGTGCTGGTTCTGTGGCTGTTGGCCCCCGTGCTGGCCCCCTTCGTGATCGCGGCCGTCATGGCCTATGTTTTGCACCCTTTGGTCCTTCGCCTGGAAGCCCTGGCCCGTGGGCGCTTGCCGCATGCCTTGGCCGTGGTGCTGGTGGAGACCCTGGCGATCCTGGCCCTGCTGGGCATCTTGCTGCTGCTGGTGCCCATCTTGGTCAAGGAATGGCCTTTGCTGCAACAGCAACTGCCGGTGCTGCTGGACAAGTGGGTCGAAGCCATCAACCCTGTGCTGGCCCAGCTGGGCCTGAATGTGTCGCTGGATTTGGGCGATTTGAAAGCCCAGTTGATCGGCTTTTTGAGCACCCACCGCGACAATTGGTGGGCCCCTGTCATGTCCTCGCTGAAGCTGGGGGGCAGTGTGGCGCTGGCCGTGGTCGGTTATGCCGTGCTGGTGCCAGTGGCCCTGTTCTTCATGCTGAACGACTGGACCCGGCTGGTGCACAACATGGTCGAGTTGGTGCCCCCGGCCTGGCGCGCGCGCTTTGACAGCTTCATGCGCGACTGCGACCAGGTGCTCGGCGAGTATTTGCGCGGTCAGTTGCTGGTGATGCTGGCTTTGTCGGTGTTCTATGCCGTGGGCCTGAGTTTGTTCGGTCTGGACCTGGCCCTGCCGATCGGCGTGTTCACAGGTTTGGCCGTGTTCGTGCCCTACCTGGGTTTTGGTCTGGGGCTGGTGCTGGCGCTGCTGGCGGGCTTGCTGCAGTTTGCCTCGGCGCAGGCGCTGGTCATGGTGGCCGTGGTGTACGGCCTGGGTCAATTGCTCGAGAGCTTTTACCTGACCCCCCGGCTGGTGGGCGAGCGCATTGGCCTGCACCCCCTGGCGGTGATCCTGGCCCTGATGGCCTTTGGCCAGGTGCTGGGCTTTGTCGGGGTCTTGGTGGCGCTGCCTGCGAGTGCCGTTTTGCTGGTCGGTTTGCGGCGTTTGCGCCAGCACTACCTGCAAAGCGATCTGTACCAACAAAGCGGCTCAGGGTCGGCTGATCAGGGGTCTGGGCGCGCATGAAGCAGCTGGCTTTGGACATCGGCCTGGCGTCCACACCCACGCTGGCCAGTTTTTTCGCAGGCCCCAACGAGGCGGCGCTGGACCATCTGCGGCTGTGGACCGCCTCGCCCCAACGCTCGCCTGTGCCCACCTACCTGTGGGGCGAAAGCGGTTCGGGGAAAACCCATTTGCTGCAGGCGGTGCACCATGCCCTCAGCGAGCAGGGCGCGCAGGTGGGATGGCTCGATGCACAGATGCCGAATCCGCCAGAGTTCAACCCGGACTGGAGTGCAGTCCTGATGGACGATGTGCACCTGTACAGCGCGGTGCAGCAGCAGGTGGCGTTCAACTGGTTTGTGAACGCGCTGACCCCCCGCACCGGGTCACCGCGGTGGGTGTTGGCCGCAGGCGCCTGGCCCCCGGCCGATTTGAAGTTGCGCGATGATTTGCGCAGCCGCCTGGGCTGGGGCCATGTCCTGGCCCTGCAGGTGCTGGGCGAGTCTGAACGCCGGGCCGTCTTGCGCCAGGAAGCCGATGCCCGGGGCCTGTTCCTGGGTGACGAGGTGATGGCCTACATCCTCAACCGATTTTCACGTGACTTGGGCAGCCTGATGCAGCTGCTCGACCACCTGGACCACTATGCTTTGCAGACGCAACGCGCCCTGACGATCCCGCTGGTGCGCGCGATGCTGGAGAACGAATGAAACTGGCGCTGTTTGACCTGGACCACACCCTGCTTCCACTGGATTCCGACCACACCTGGGGCGTGTTCACGACCGAGATGGGTTGGACCGACCCGGCGGTCTTCAGTCAGCGCAACGACGAGTTTTATGCCCATTACCAGGCGGGCACCCTCGACATCCACGATTACGTGCGTTTTGCCACGCGTGCGGCCCGCGAGCGCGGTGCCACCGAGGCTGCCCGGGCGCATGCCCGTTACATGGACGAAGTGATCCGTCCCCGCATCACCCCCGAGGCGCTGGCGCTGGTACGATCGCACCAGCATGCGGGGGACAAGGTCATCATCGTGACCGCCACCAACGAATTTGTCACCCGCCCGATCGCCCAGGCCTTCGGGGTGAGCGAATTGATCTCGGTGGAGCTCGAGCGCGATGCCAGCGGCTGGATCACCGGCGAGATCCGGGGCACGCCGTCCTTCCGCGAGGGCAAGGTCTTGCGCGTCTCGCAATGGCTGGGCCAGCAAGGTCTGGACTGGGGCGATGTGGAGATGACGTTTTACTCCGACTCCATGAACGACCTGCCTCTTCTGGAAAAAGCCCACCATCCGGTGGCAACGAACCCTGACGCTCGCTTGCGTCAACTGGCCACAGA
>JAIXXW010000215.1 GCA_027490555.1 Comamonadaceae bacterium
GGTGCAGCCGGGCTGGTTGGGGTTGACGATGACCTCGGCGCTGGGCAGTTCGCTGCCGGGCAGGTGGTGGTCGGTCACCAGCACCTGCAGGCCCAGGGCTTGCGCGGCCTGCACGCCCGCCACGCTGGCGATGCCGTTGTCCACCGTGATCAGCACATCGGCGCCTTGCGCATGGACCCGTTGGGCAATCGAGGGCGTCAGGCCGTAGCCGTCGACCACGCGGTCGGGCACCAGGTAGCTCACGTGTTGGGCGCCCAGCATGCGCAGGCCGCGCACGCCCACGGCACAGGCCGTGGCGCCGTCGCAGTCGTAATCGGCCACGATGCACAGGCGCTGCTTGCGGGCCATGGCGTCGGCCAGCAGCCGGGCCGCTGCCTGAGTGCCCAGCATCTCGGACGGGGGCAGCAGCAGGCCCAGGGCGTCGTCGAGTTCGGCCTGGGACTGCACCCCCCGGGCGGCGTAGAGCCTGGCCAGCAAGGGGTGGATGCCGGCTTGTTCCAGCGCCCAGGCACTGCGGGGAGGCACATCTCGGGTCAGCAAATTCATGGGGTGATCAGGCGGTGAGGAGGGCTTGCAGGGCCGCTGTGGCAGAAGGTTTTTGGAACAGCTGGGTCATGGCGCGTGCGGCGCGCTGGGGCCAAGCAGCCGGTGCGGCGCTGTAGGTGTGTGCAGCGTGTTCGCTGCACAGGCTGAGGCTGAGCTGGCCGGTGTGGTGCAGGTGCCCCAGGGCGTCGGCCAGCACCGTCGCATCCAGCTTCTGCCAGGCCTGACGCCAGGCCGCGGCATCGCCGTGCAAGGCGCTGGCGCGCAGGTCCTGTGCCACCGTCCAGGGCAAGGCAGCGGCACGCTGGGCCTCTGGCAAGCGGCCCGCGCCGTGCAACCAGAATGCGTTCACGGTGTATTGCCTGCGGGCCTCGCGGGCGTTGTTCACCGGGTGGTTGTACAGCAGCATCTGCATCTCGCTTTGCAGCCGCTGCACCGGCCGGGCGGCCGGGCTGTCCGGCATCCAGCGCTTCACGTTCTGGCCGATCACCCGGTCCAGCGAGGCGGTGTGCACACCGGCCAGCATGGGCCCCTGGGCGTGCCAGAGCAAGGCGCTGTGCCAGCGCACTTGCAAGCCGTCTTCCTGCAAAAACGGCTGCATGGCCAGCAGCAGTTGCTGCGATTCTTCGTCGGACAGGTGCAAATGCGCCGGGTCGGTCATCACCACCTGGTCCATGCCGATTTGCCAGTGGCAGGGCGTCATCCAGGCTTGTGGGTCTGCGCTGGGCAGGCCTTGCTGCGCCTGGTGCCAGGCGGCCCAGGGCAGGTCGGCGGAATCGCCTGGCCAGCCCAGGGCCTGGGCCTGCAGGCGTTCGTGGGGCAGGTGCAAGGGGGTGGGGTCGGTGTCTTGCCAGCGCTGTTGGCGCTGCAAGCGCGCCAGCAGGGCCTGCAAACGGGGCAATTGCAAACCGGCCCAGACCTCGGAGCCGTGCAATTGGTGGCTGGCTGCGTAGGGAATGATCAGGTGCATGGGCGCCGATTGTCGCAGTTGCCAGGGCCGCACTGCACAATACGGGTTTATGGCGTTTTTCAAAAACATCCCTTACGAGCTTGTGCTGGGCTGGCGTTACACGCGGGCAGGCCGGGCCACCCGGCGCAACGGCTTCATCTCCTTCATTTCGGGCGTGTCCATGATGGGCATCGGCCTGGGTGTGGCCGCGCTCATCATCGTGCTGAGCGTGATGAACGGTTTTCAGAAAGAGGTGCGCGACCGCATGCTGGGGGTGGTCTCGCACATCGAGGTCTATGCGGTCAATGGCATGGCCGTCGCCGATTTGCCGGCCTTGCTGGCCCGGCTCAAGGCCCACCCCCAGGTGGTGGGCGCTGCGCCCTTCATCACCAACCAGGCTTTGCTGGCCCGGGGTGACGACATGAAGGGCGTGCTGGTGCGCGGCATCGACCCGGCCCTGGAGCCCGAGGTCAGCGATTTGTCGAGCGACACCCAAGCCGGTGTGCTGGAGCGGCTGCAAGCGGGCGGTTTTGGCCTGGTGCTGGGCCGGGATCTGGCCAACAACCTGGGGGTGCAAAGTGGCGACCCGGTGACCCTGGTTTCTCCTTCGGGTCAGGTCACGCCGGCGGGGGTGGTGCCGCGCCTCAAACAGATGGGCGTGGTGGGCACATTCTCATCGGGCCACTACGAATACGACTCTGCCCTGGCCCTGATGCACGTCGATGACGCCGCCCGCATGTTCCGGCTGGAAGGCCCCAGCGGCGTGCGCCTGAAATTGCGCGACCTGCACCAGGCGCGTGAGGTGGCGCGGGACCTGCAGCTGGACCTGGGCCCGGCATTCTTTGTGCGCGACTGGACGCAGCAAAACCGCACCTGGTTTGCCGCGGTGCAGGTGGAAAAACGCATGATGTTCATCATCCTCACGCTGATCGTGGCGGTGGCCGCCTTCAACCTGGTGAGTACCCTGGTCATGACCGTGACCGACAAGCGCGCCGACATCGCCATCTTGCGTACCCTGGGCGCCAGCCCGCGCAGCATCATGGGCATTTTTGTGGTCCAGGGCGCCACGGTGGGGGTGATCGGCACGATGAGTGGCTTGGCCCTGGGTTTGCTGGTGGCCTTCAACATCGATGTGATCGTACCCGCGCTGGAGACGCTGTTCAATGCCAGCTTTTTGCCGCGCGACATCTACCTGATCAGCCGCATGCCCAGCGAGCCTCTGGCCAGCGACATCCTGCCGGTGGCCCTCATTTCCCTGGTGCTGGCCTTTGTGGCCACGCTCTACCCCAGCTGGCGTGCCAGCCAGGTCAATCCAGCACAGGCGCTGCGCTATGAATGACCTGCACCTGCCCCTGGTGCTCCAAGCCCAGGGCCTGACCAAGCGCTTCACCGAAGGCCGTCTCGATGTGACCGTGCTGCAAGGCGTTGACCTGCAAGTGCAGGCCGGCCAAACGCTGGCGATCGTGGGCGCATCCGGTTCGGGCAAAAGCACCTTGCTGCATTTGCTGGGCGGGCTTGACGCACCGACGCAAGGCTCGGTCCAGCTGCAGGGCCAGTTGCTGTCGGCGCTGAGCCCCGCCGAGCAGGGCCAGTGGCGCAACCGCTACCTGGGTTTTGTCTACCAGTTTCACCACCTGCTGCCCGAGTTCAGCGCCCTGGAGAATGTGGCCATGCCGCTGTGGATACGCCGGCAAGACCGTGCCCAAGCCGCTGCGGTGGCCACGGCCTGGCTGCAGCGTGTGGGCCTGGGCGAGCGCCTCCACCACCGGCCCTCGGAGCTCTCGGGTGGCGAGCGCCAGCGCGTGGCCCTGGCCCGCGCCCTGGTCAACGATCCGGCCTGTGTCCTGGCCGATGAACCCACCGGCAACCTGGACCGGGCCACCGCCGACGCGGTGTTCGCCCAGATGCTGCAGCTGGCCCGCGAGCGCGGCACCGCATTTGTGGTGGTCACGCACGACCAGACCCTGGCCGCACGTTGTGACCGCCAGCTGCACCTGGTGCAGGGCGTGCTGCAAGCGCCAGTCTGAGTTGTTTTGGCGGCATGTGGATCGACACCCATTGCCACCTCGACGCGGCCGAGTTCGGTGCCGACCGCGACGCGGTGCGCGAGGCGGCCCGGCACGTGGGTGTGACGCGCTGCGTGATCCCGGCCGTTGAACGTGCTCACTGGGGCGACGTCGCGCAACTGGCCGAGCGGCATGGCGATGCCTATGCCTTGGGCATCCACCCGCTGTACGTGCCGCAAGCCCAAGAGGCCGACCTGCTGGCGCTGGACCATGCGCTGGCGCAGCGCCGCGACGACCCCCGCCTGGTGGCGGTGGGGGAAATCGGGCTGGATTTCTTTGTGCCCGCCTTGTGCACCCCGGCCATGCGCGAGCGCCAATGGTGGTTCTACACCGGGCAACTGAAGCTGGCCGAAAAACACCAGCTGCCCGTGATCTTGCATGTGCGTCGCTCGGCCGACCTCTTGCTCAAGGGCCTGCGGCCATCGCAGGTGCGCTGCGGCATTGCACACGCCTTCAATGGCAGCGTCCAGCAGGCGCAGGCCTTTGTCGCCCTGGGCTTTGCGCTGGGCTTTGGCGGTACATTGACTTATGAGCGGTCCTTGCAACTGCGCCGACTGGCTGGCGAGCTGCCCTTGAGCGCCCTGGTGCTGGAAACTGATGCGCCCGACATCCCGCCGCATTGGCTGTACAAGACGGCCGAGCAGCGGGCCCAGGGCGCAGCCCAGGGCCGCAACAGCCCGGCCGAGCTGCCCCGCATCGCCCAGGTGCTGGCCGATTTGCGCGGCATGGATTCGGCAGACCTGGCCGCAGCCTCCAGCACCAACGCCTGCCGCGCCTTGCCCAAACTGGCCCACCTCCCCTCCATCCCCCACCCCATGTAGGAGCCCACCCTGTGGGCGATGGGGTGTCTCGTGGAGCCTCAAGGATCGCGCACAGGGGTGCGCTCCCACAAGGGGTTTGCTCCCACAAGAGGTGCGCTCCAACAAGGTGTGCGCTCCAACAAGGTGTGCGCTCCCACATGAGGTGCGCTCCTACAAGGTCCAGGTATCTGTGGGAGCCCACCCTGTGGGCGATGGGATGCTTCATGGACCCTCAAGGATCGCGCACGGGGGTGCGCTCCCACAAGGGGTGCGCTCCTAGAAGGTACAGGTATCTGTGGGAGCCCACCCTGTGGGCGATGGGTTGCTTCTTGGACCTTCAAGGATCGCGCACAGGGGTGCGCTCCCACATGGGGTTTGCTCCCACATGGGGTGCGCTCCCACAAGGGGGTGCGCTCCTAGAAGGTACAGGTATCTGTGGGAGCCCACCCTGTGGGCGATGGGTTGCTTCTTGGACCTTCAAGGATCGCGCACAGGGGTGCGCTCCCACATGAGGTGCGCTCCTACAAGGTCCAGGTATCAGTGGGAGCCCACCCTGTGGGCGATGGGATGCTTCATGGACCCTCAAGGATCGCGCACAAGGCTGCGCTCCCACAAGAGGTGCGCTCCCACATGGGGTGCGCTCCCACAAGAGGTGCGCTCCCACAAGGGGGTGCGCTGACACAACGGTGGGGCTTGGCTCACAACCACACGGCATCCCAATGGGGGTAATCGGCCACGGAGGACACCAAACCTGCGCGGACCGGGTTGGCCACGATGTAGCGCGCCATGGCCTGGAGGTCTTCATCGCTGCGAACCGCATGGTCGTGGTAACCCCGTTGCCACACGGGGTGGCCAAGGCGGTGTGTGGTGAGGGATTTGACCGAACGGACCGTCTGGGACAGTGGCACGTCCTCGCCCAGTTGCATCAGCCAATGCAAATGGTCCGGCATGAGCACATAAGCCAGGGTACTGGCCCTGTGCAGCTCATGTTCTTTTTTCAGATGACCGACCAACACCCTGGCTGCCCAAAAATCCTCAAACCACGGCCGCCTGCCGATGGTGACCACGGTGACCATGTAGACCTGCCCAGCCAGTGAATGGCGACCCAGGCGCAAGCGATGCGAAAGTGGCATTTGTTGGTTCATGGCCATGCCCCCCCTGAATACGAAGCCTAGCCAAAATGGCGGGTCTTGTGAACAGGTGTGGTGGGGCCTGCGAACCATCGCGCACAGGGGTGCGCTCCCACAAGAGGTGCGCTCCTACAGGGGGGTGCTCTTGGCTCTGTAACATCTGGCCCCATGACCCGAAAAAAAGCCGCCATCGCCCGTGTCGAATTGCCCGAAGTCAATTTTTCCGAAGACGGCAAGATCCGTTACCTGCACCTGGGAACCGAATGGATCCAGGGGTCGATGTTCTTGGACCGGCCCTTTGACATCGAGCTGGACTATGTGCAGCGCATGTTCGGCTGGCTGCTCTTGTTCCCGCACGAGGAGGTGAAGGGGGCGCACGCCATGCAGCTGGGGCTGGGCGCGGGCACCATCACCAAGTTTTGCTACAAAAAGCTCCAGATGTGCTGCACCGCCATCGAGTTGAACCCCGGCGTGCTGCACGCTTGCCGGGGGTGGTTTCGCCTGCCGCCGGATGACGAACGCCTGCGCGTGGTGCTGGCCGACGCGTCGCTTGAAATACAAAAGCCCGAATGGCGCGGCACCGTGGACGCCTTGCAGGTGGATTTGTACGACGAAGAGGCCGCAGCCCCGGTGCTCGACACGCCCGACTTCTACCGCCAATGCCGCGCGTTGTTGACGCCGCAAGGCTGCATGGCGGTGAATTTGTTCGGCCGATCGTCCAGTTACGCCGCGAGCGTGGAAAAAATCAGCGCGGCCTTCGGTGAGGACGCCGTCTGGGCTTTCAGGCCCACGCGCGAGGGCAATGCCATCGTGTTGGCGCAGCGCACGGCCAGTCGTCCATCGCGCGATGCGCTGGTCCAGGCCGCCCTGGCCATCGAGCACCGTTGGGGCCTGCCCGCCACGAAATGGCTGCAGCTGTGCAAACCCTTGACCCCGGGCATGCACCTGAATCCCAGCGCACCATGAAGGTGCAACTCAGGGTAAACCAGAAGCCCGTCACCCTGGGGACATAGGTGTAACCCACATCAGTAAATCCCTTGGCTTCACGCAGAATCCCCTCAACTCAAATCAGAGGAGCGCTATTGTGATCATCAAGAGTCAAAAAGACTTTTTCTCCGGCTTGCTGTACGCCGTGGTGGGCAGTGCCTTTGCCATCGGTGCCAGCACCTACAAGATTGGCACCAGCGCCCGCATGGGCCCGGGCTTCTTCCCCATGTTGTTGGGCGTGATCTTGGCCCTCATCGGTTTGTACATCATGTTCAAGGCCATGGTCGTCAAAACCCCTGACGGCGACAAGATCGGCAAATGGGCCTGGAAGCCACTGTGCTTCATCATTGCAGGCAACCTGTTGTTTGGCATCTTGCTCGGCGGTCTGCCCAGCCTGGGCTTGCCGGCCATGGGCCTGATCGTGGCCATTTACGGCACCACCTTGGTGGTGAGCCTGGCGGGCAGCACCTACAACATCAAGGAAGTGCTGATCCTGGCCACCATCCTGTCGATTGCCTCTTACTGCGCGTTCGTGTGGCTCCTGAATCTGCAGTTCCCGGTCTGGCCCACATTCATCACAGGTTGAGGAGAATTATTCATGGATCTGTTTGACAACCTCGCCCTGGGTTTTGGGGTCGCTTTCACCTTTCAAAACCTGATTTACGCCTTCATCGGTTGCTTGCTGGGCACCCTGATCGGCGTGTTGCCTGGCGTGGGCCCTGTGGCCACCATCGCCATGCTCTTGCCCGCCACCTACGCGCTGCCCCCTGTGGCGGCGCTGATCATGCTGGCCGGCATTTACTACGGTGCGCAATATGGCGGCTCGACCACGGCCATTTTGGTGAACCTCCCGGGTGAAGCTTCGTCGGTGGTGACCATGATCGACGGTTACCAGATGGCCCGCAAAGGCCGCGCCGGCCCGGCGCTGGCGGCTGCCGGCATGGGTTCTTTCTTTGCCGGTTGCGTGGGCACCCTGATCCTGGCCGCCTTTGCAGCGCCCTTGACCGAGGTGGCCTTCAAGTTCGGTCCAGCCGAGTACTTCTCCCTGATGGTGCTGGGTCTGATCGGTGCCGTGGTGCTGGCTTCCGGCTCGCTGATCAAGGCGGTCGGCATGATCGTTCTGGGTTTGCTGATGGGCCTGATCGGCACCGATGTGAACTCGGGTGTGGCCCGCTACAGCTTTGACATCCCCGAGTTGACCGACGGCATCGGCTTCATCGTCATCGCCATGGGTGTGTTCGGTTATGGCGAGATCATCTCCAACCTGTCCAAGCCCGACGAAGAGCGCGAAGTGTTCACGGCCAAGGTCTCTGGTCTGATGCCCACGGCAGAAGACTTCAAGAACATGGTGCCTGCGGTCCTGCGCGGCACTTCCTTGGGTTCGGCCCTGGGCATTTTGCCTGGCGGTGGTGCGCTGCTGGCGGCTTTTGCGGCCTACACGATCGAGAAAAAAACCCAGGTCAAGCCGGGCGAGCTGCCCTTCGGTCAGGGCAATATCCGTGGTGTGGCTGCGCCTGAATCGGCCAACAACGCGGCTTCGCAAACCTCCTTCATCCCCTTGCTGACCCTGGGCATCCCGCCCAACGCGGTGATGGCCTTGATGGTGGGTGCCATGACCATCCACAACATCCAGCCTGGCCCCCAGGTCATGACCAGCAACCCTGAGCTGTTCTGGGGCCTGATCGCCTCGATGTGGATCGGCAACGCCATGCTGATCATCCTGAACCTGCCGCTGATCGGCATCTGGATCAAATTGCTGTCGGTGCCTTACCGCTGGTTGTTCCCGGCCATCGTGTTGTTCTGCGCCATCGGCGTGTACTCGACCAACAACAACACCTGGGACATCTGGATGGTGGCTATCTTCGGTGTGATTGGTTACACCTTCATCAAACTGGGCATGGAGCCGGCCCCCTTGTTGCTGGGCTTCATCCTTGGCCCGATGATGGAAGAGAACCTGCGCCGCGCCATGCTGCTGTCGCGTGGTGACTGGAGCGTGTTCGTCACGCGGCCCCTGTCGGCCACCCTGTTGGCCATGGCGCTGCTCTTGCTGATCATCGTGACCTTGCCGTCCATCAAGTCCAAACGCGAAGAAGCCTTCGTCGAAGACTGAGCCGGCGCTGCAGGCATCAACCCCAACGGCCTCTTCGGAGGCCGTTGTCTTTTCTGGCGGGCTGAACGCAGGTGGGCACCGTGGTTTTGTCACTTCGGTGCAGCGCAGGCAGACCAGCTCTGGGACAATCGCTGGCTCA